>JAGLBQ010000237.1 GCA_023146675.1 Cocleimonas sp.
GATTTAGCCGCCTTATTAACGAATCTTGAACCACATGATGTACTGTTCATTGATGAAATTCACCGCCTCAGCCCTGCTATTGAAGAAATACTCTATCCTGCCATGGAAGATTTTCAACTCGATATTATGATTGGCGAAGGACCCGCTGCTCGCTCTATTAAGCTAGATTTACCACCTTTTACCTTAGTGGGAGCAACCACCCGTGCAGGGCTTCTGACCGCACCACTACGCGATCGTTTTGGTATTGTTCAACGCCTAGAATTCTATAATATAAAAGATCTTACCTACATTGTTAGCCGCGCTGCAAAAATTATCGGTGCAATAATTAATGAAACAGGTGCTAAAGAAATAGCACGTCGCTCACGTGGCACGCCGCGTATAGCCAATCGTTTATTACGTCGAGTACGCGATTATGCACAAGTAAGAGCAGATGGGAAAATCACCGCCAGCATTGCTGATAGCGCGTTAAATATGCTCAATGTTGATAGTGAAGGGCTTGATCATATGGATCGTCGCCTATTACTCGCCATTATGGAAAAATTTGATGGCGGTCCTGTTGGATCAAATAGTCTTGCAGCAGCCATCAGTGAAGAACGCGGAACAATCGAAGAAGTGCTAGAACCCTTTTTAATTCAGCAAGGCTTTTTAATGCGAACCCCAAGAGGAAGAGTTGCGACGCGCCATGCTTGGCAATATTTTGGATTAAATCAGCCTGAGAAAAAGAACTGAAGCCCAGATCTCTGGCAGAGATCCGGAGCGCACAAAGGTATATTCTTTTATCTTTTCTTAGTGAGCTATGCACCTTTGCGAGATAATAGTGTTTTTATTGCATTCCTAAGGTTTATCATATGTTAGACAATATCCGCATTGTAATGGTGCGCACCTTTCACCCAGGAAATATTGGTTCAGCTGCACGCTCAATGAAAACTATGGGCTTGAGCCAGCTTTATCTCGTATCACCACGCGAATTTCCATCGGATGAAGCATTAAAAATGGCTGCAGGTGCAAAGGATGCGGTAGAACAGGCAATTGTTGTTGATAGCGTCTATGAAGCAGTAAAAGACTGTTCATTAGTTATCGCAACGACCGCTAGAATACGTGGCAATGACCTACCCGAGCTATCCCCTGATAAAATGGCAGCCGCACTGAATACAGCCGCAAAAAAAGCCCCTGTCGCACTAATCTTTGGACCTGAGCGCATGGGACTTTTCAATGAAGACCTGACCTTGGCAAAATACCGTGTCACCATCCCCACTAATCCTGACTACAGCTCCTTAAATATTGCCGCAGCAGTGCAAACACTGAGTTATGAGATTTACAAATACTCGCTTATTAATCAAACTGAAAAGCCAGAAAATAATCTATTCAATAGAGAACTACCCACTGCTGAAGCGCTTGAAACATTTTATAGTCAGCTAGAACAGACCTTAAAAGAAACAGGTTTTATTATAAAAAATCATCCAGGGAAAGTGATGCAACGATTGCAAAATGTTTTCACACGCGCCGAACTAGATGCGCATGAACTGCGGATATTACGTGGCGCACTCGCATCAGTACAGCGGTTAAAGAAAGATTAACTCAAGCGTTTTAACAAGCTTATAATCTTAGCATGATGCGCCTTTTCCCATTCTTCTAAAGAGGTTGCCTGATCAAGCTCCGTTCTTTTTTTAGCCAGTGAAAATGCTTCTTCCTGCTGTTCATAGGGGATAATAGCAATACCTTCTTCATCTGCCACGACAATATCATTGGCATTAACCTTAACCTCTCCACATATAATTGATTGATTAAGTGGTGCAATATTTTCTTTCACACCAGGTTTCGCTACATGACCACGCGCATAAACAGGGAATTTAGCCTCTCTAATCTCTGACAAATCTCGAATGACACCATCAATAATCATCCCTGCAATGCCACGTTTTTGGGCAATAGCACACACATTGCCGCCAGCGACTGCATGTGAATCATCCCCCGCATCAACGACTAAAATAGAACCTGCGGGTGCTTCATAAATTGCAGCATGTAGCATTAAGTTATCGCCAGCACTTAATTGCACTGTAAAAGCAGGTCCTGCAATACGTGGTATTCCAGACCAAAGAGGTTTGATATGGTAATCAATAAACTGTTCACGTGGCAGTGCATCTGCATACTCTGTGGTTGCATAAGCTGCAAAGGGGTGTTTTGATTGCATCAATAGTTCCTATCCTTATCTTTAATTAAAGTCACTGAATAAAATTATTCGCTAGCGAAATGAGTTTGCATCAATAATTCAAATAAATAGCTTTATGCCCGCATTGAGCATAAAGCTACCATCTGTCACAAATATTATCAGCGTGAAGATCTGACTTGAGGGTCACAACTAGGATCTAGAGCTGCTTTAGCATCTTCTAAATTGTATTTACAACCACCAATAAATTTCCCTCTTCTATCAAATTGCAGTAAACGTGTGCTTTCAGGTTGAATAACAAAAGGATGTGCAATATCTTTTCGTCTAGAGCGAATAGCTTTAATACTAATAGCTAACTCTGCATCAGGTATTTTACCGTTTAAGTTAATCTCACCTTGGAGGGTGTTATTCTGATTATAATTAAAAATAAAGACATTAATCCGTCCAGAGCCACGCAATTTAGTTGCGGTGACAGCAACATGTTCTTTATTACTAGAGGACGTTAATATTTTGCCTTTAAAATGCTTTGCCATTAGCTGAAAGTGAAAATACATGGATTTTTTATCCGCATATTTTCGGGTTAGATAACCAATATCTGAATATTCATCACTTCCTTCAACAATACTCCATAGCTGCATTGACTCTACTTTTTGCTCTGCTCCCACTGCTAATAAATTCGCTATCCATTGACCTGCAAAAAAGCTACTGGCACCTTCCGAGGTAATACTATTATCCTCAGGGTTATACCAATTGATATTAAACTCGGTCACCATTGCTTTAATTTTTTGACTTCTTTTGCGTGATTTTTTATTAATAATATCTAAGCGCTCACGCAAAGAAACAAATGATTCTTTAAATTTCTGAAGTTTTTCTAAACTTGTCTTGCGTGTTTGCTCTGTACTTGTATAACCAAAACCATAGGCATGAAAGGAAAAATAATCAATATAAGGACGTCTTGTTTTGGGGTTAACACCTGTTATATCCGCATCTCCGCCTAGTAAAGAATCAACCCAATAGTGATCAAACCATGCCATTTCACCTGCAATTATTTTAATTCTAGGATCAACCTTTTTCATTGCAATTGAAAATTCTTTAACATGTTTCGCATACAGGCTGGGGCTGTAATTTTCATACATCAAATTAGGCTCATTTCCGATAGCCCAATACTTGACTTTTAATTTTCTATTCTTCCTATTTTTATTAATAAACTTAACAATACGTGCTGCATTTTCGGCACTAAATTCTCCTCCATTAAGTGGGACTTGAAGAATTGCTTTTGCGCCAACCTCTTTTATTTTTTTAAGTGTATCGACAAGTTGTGATTCAGTATAAAAACTACGATCTGCCGCGATTCCACCTAAGCGAATAATATTAGGGCTTGAATCTTCCACCTTGTCCCAAACTTGATCTAACTTGCCAAAATATTCTTTTTCTCCAATAGCACGAGGCATCCAAGCATTTAGCCCAAAAAGAGTTTTAGGAACATAGTCTGCGGCTTGGGAAAAACTTGAAGCGGACAATAAAATAATAAACACAAGACGTGTTAAAAATAATCGTTTAAACAATAGATAAATCCTCGGAAAAGGTATGGAGACAGGACTGAATATTTTTCAATTAATTTTTATAATGGGGTAAAGAAAATACACTCAGGAATCGTTTAATTTTAAAGCAACAAAAATTCTTTATCAATACAGCAAGAGAGCCTTTTATCAGAAGTTCCTAATATTTATGAAAAAAGCCCAGCTCCTTGCAGTCATCCTCTTTGCTTCATCATCCTCGCTAACCAATGGGGTTTAGTAACTGATATTACGCACCCTACCAAGAAATATGGATTACAGTGGTTATAAAATATAAAAACTGCAACTCGTTGATTACTAATATACAGTGAAAGATCAGTTAGTTAGCTATCAAGTCACATAATGATTCGCAGAGTTAAAACCAGCGCTTTTATTTTCAAAGTCGCTTAATAATTTTATCCGCTACCCGAAATGAATTCGCATAAATAGTCCAAGTAAACGGTGCACTGCCCGCATTGGGCATAAAGCTACCATCCGTGACATAAAGATTATCCACATCATGAGCTTGACAGTCTTTATTCAATACCGAGGTTTTAGGATCGTCACCAAAACGGCAAGTACCCGCCACCAAGTTCACAGGCGGCGAACCTGATGCGAATGAGATTACATTAGATGCACCCATTTTCTTTAACACTTCCCCGGCTTTTGCCGCGAGGTAATAACCGACTTGCAGATTACGCCCATGAAACCCAAAACGCGCTCTGGCAACGGGCATTCCATATTTATCTTTTACTTTCGGGTCTAGTTTTACAAAGCTATCTTGATTAGGTAGCCAGTCACAAAAAGCTTCTATTTTGATATAACGCCCATCACGAAAATAACTTTCCAAATCACGCTTTAATGGCTTACCCCAGACGAGACCATCACGTCCACTAATGCGCCCACTAGCACGCGCAAGAGGGTTAGGATGCAGGTGAACAAAATCAATCACACCACCTTTGGCTTTATCGCCAAAATCTGGATCATCAATCACATAGTAATCATGGATGGTACGGTTTATAAAAGGACCATTTTGACGCAATGCCTCAACTTGTTTTTCTGAGAATTTTGCATAATTAAATCGTCCAGAACCAGCTCCTCCCCCTGCAAACATAAGATTCTGACCAACCAGCCCACTGCTATTGGCTAGACCCTTTTTATGTTTTTTTCCTGTTGAGTTTAGCAAGAGACGCGCTGTTTCAATCGACTGGCAGGCAACAACGTATATCTTGGCATCAACATGTTTCTTTTTGCCTTCTTTATTATAGTATTCAACTGCCGTAATCTTCCCTTTTTCATCACTCAGAATACGGCTGACATGGCTTTGTGGATAAATTTCACATTTACCTGTTTTTACCGCTTTATCCAGTAATGCCGCACGAGAGCTTCCTTTTGCACCTGTCGCACACCCTAAACCACCGCAATAACCATTATAACTGCAACTACTTCTATCCAAAGCAGGTTTAGAGAGAATGGCACGCGGCATAGGGATCGAGGTAATACCCATTTCATCACAGGCTGTATCAATCATTTTAGATAAGGGATGTGAGGTTAGTGGTGGGTAAGGGTAATCTTTGCTGCTACGGGGTTCTTGAAATTTATGCTTAACCACTTTACCTGAAATACCGACCACTTTTTCTACTTTGTCATAATAAGGCTCAAGATCATCATAGCTAATCGGCCAATCTGCCATATTTGCACCTTCAATCGCGCCAAAGGTGGATTTTAATTTAAAATCAATGGGTTTTAGACGATGAAAAAATCCGCTCATAAAATTACTGGAGCCACCCACTAAATTACCATTCCATAAATTCCAAGAAGACTCTGATGTTTTTTGCACACGCCAACCCTCCCCTTTTTCCGTTTCAACCACATGTTGTTCTTCTTTTAAATTTGGAGTGAAAACTTCATGGATACAGCACGCCATTTCATCTTTATAGAAATCATCCTCTTTAAACCATTTGCCTTTTTCTAGCACAACAACAGAATGACCCGCTTTGGATAATTCATAGGCGATAGGACCGCCCCCCGCTCCGCTACCGATTACACAGACATCAAAATCTTTACTCATAATTCATAATACCTTTTGCCAACAACGGGCAGAGGAAAACCAGGTTGATGTTTAAGCCACTTCCAGCCAATACTTTCAGAGTTACCGCCATAGATAGGATCAGTCAATAATGCTTCCAGAATATAACGCAATGTTTCACGCAGCCATGCCCTACCTTCGCGGTCTTGCTCTAATGTTCTCAACGTGCTTTCCCGTTGTGCTTCGCTTAGTTGAATAAAGGATTTTTGATGTGTTTTATTGGCTAATTTTTCCAGTAACATCAAACCATCCCGCATAAAATCACGATGCGACTGTTCAGTTTTGGGCATCGCAAGTGCATTATGCAACCATGCAGTTGCATACACATCCTTAGCGCCAGGCGCATTCGCTTCAGAGGGGAATAGGTGATTTAAGACAGCATCCATGAGTTGCCACTGATCACTACTGAGACCAATAATTTTATTAGGCTCTATAACAACATTGGGAAGTTTTTTTGCCTGTAGCGGTAACGTGTTACTCAAGGCAAAGCCTGCGGTTAATAGCAGGAATTCTCTACGTTTCATTTGTTTTTATTTTCTCTTTATTTATCTTGCAAGACACCTTGTAGCGTCCATAGCATAAATTGGGGTGTTTGATAGCCTGTTTTCTTAAAAATTTCCTTACCATCCGCATCTAAAACAATCATCGCAGGGCGACCGTAACTACGGTATTTTTCTGCCAACTCAGCATCCACCTCATCCTCAACCTTCACTGGAATAAAGTTTTCATTAATAACCGCCAGCACTTGCGGGTCACGCCATGTTGTTTTATCCATTTTTTTACAAAAACCACACCACTCAGCCGAGAAATCCACTAACACTAAACGATTTGTCTTCTTAGCCTGTTCAAAAGCCGCAGGGGTCCAACGATTCCATGCGACTTCTTTAGAGCTGCTAACTTTTACAGTGCCTGTTTGCTTTGTTGCCTCCGTTGCAGACTCCTTATTACAAGAGGCTAAAAAAGCGGATAATAGCAGTATGGAAAGCATTAGCACTGGCGCTGATTGTTTTTTAATCATATCATCTGTTCTCATGGGTTCGTAGGTATAGGGATAAAAACGAGTCAGTAATTATTTCAGACGCAGAATGATGCATCAATTTAAACTTAGCTTAAAAAATAATTAAAAATTAACATCCAAATATAATATCCATGCGTAAATACGCTTGCATGGGTTATCTCTTTATATCTGTATACCTATGTAGGACATTTGTGTTTACAATAAGCGATCTGACAATAGAAAATCATTACTCAGATACTTATTATTAATACTTATATTTTATAATCTTAGGAGTTTTACAATGAATAAAATTGTTCATATTAAAGATGTTGCAATAACAGCTGTAATGGCTATAGGTTTACTGGCTGCAAGTTCTGCAATGGCAGGAAAGCCAGGCATGGAAAAGTGCATGGGAATCGCTAAAAAAGGCATGAATGATTGTGGTACAAGCAAGCATGCATGTGCAGGTCAAGCATCTGTTGATAGTGATGCCGAAGAGTGGGTTTATGTACCCGTAGGTGTTTGTGAAAAAATCGTTGGTGGTAAAGTAAAGCCCGCTAAAGCTGCGACAACTACACCTGCACCTGATAAAAAGAAAGATAAGTAAGTAAGTAACCTACATTCCGCACCCCGAAACTTTGGTAGTTCAATTTTTTTAGCGACAAGATCGCGACATTTAGCGATTTTAAAAAATATGTAAAAATCAAAGTCACATCATAAGCAAAAAAATAGGACTTTTTTAGTTGCCCTATTTTTTTCAATTTTTATCAAAGTAACGCAGTGCTTTATAAAGCCTATTCTACTGCTATTTTGCTAAATATTTAATTTTTGTTTTTAGGGTGCGGAATGTAGGAAGTAAGTAAAGGCTGAGGGTTTGGTAATTTTGTATTATTATCAGGCTCTCTAAGTGAAGGTACGTCATTTTCACTAAAAATCTACAGGAAAAATCAACAAATGAATAAAAAAACAAACATATCAGCCTTGAGCATAATCGCATTATCAGCGTTTCTTTTAACCGCTTGTGGCGGTGGTAATGATGCTAAAAAAACGGACTCTGGTTCAGCTAACACTGCAACTGCAAGTTCAATGGGCGCTAAAGCAGGCATGGAAAAATGTACGGGGATTGTAAAAACAGGGAAAAATGATTGCGGAACCAGCAAACACGCCTGTGCAGGCATGTCTAAATCAGATGGTGATGCAGAAGAGTGGGTTTATTTACCAAAAGGAACCTGTGAAAAAATTCCTGGAGGAAAAGTAAAACCAAGTAAAAAATAATTTAATTGTGGCGGATA
Source organism: Cocleimonas sp. (assembly GCA_023146675.1). GTDB lineage: Bacteria > Pseudomonadota > Gammaproteobacteria > Thiotrichales > Thiotrichaceae > JAGLBW01. Next base: position 8,099 of record JAGLBQ010000237.1, read on the forward strand.
ACCGTTGTTTATCCGCCTTACAAATTCGTATTAGCGAAGGTATCAAAAGGAGCATAATTATATGAAAAAATTTCTTTCTGGGTTTTTAATGGGCAACTGCGCACCCATGGATCTTGCTATTAAACCCCTATTATTACTAGGCTTTCGTCTTTATGTCGCGCAAGTGTTTTTTATGTCAGGGTTAACTAAAATACAATCTTGGTCATCAACCTTATCGTTATTTGAATATGAATATAACGTACCTATTATTCCTCCACAAATAGCTGCCTATATGGCAACAGCAGGTGAGTTAATGTTACCTGTTATGCTCGTTGTCGGACTCTTTAGTCGCCCTGCTGCATTGGGTTTATTTGTACTAAACGTCGTTGCTGCCATCTCATATCCAGACATCAGCATTGCTGGAGAAAAGGATCATATAATCTGGGGCTCCATGCTAGCGGTTATATTCGCATTCGGACCAGGAAGCTTATCACTTGACAAACTACTAAGTAACCATTGGAAAAAGGGCTAATTGCTAGGCATTCATCATATGCCCGCTCTGTAACACGTATGTAGCCTAAGCAGAATATGGAAATAGTAGAAACGTGCTATCTCGTATTACGCAAACTTCATATGGGTTACAAAAGTGTAAACTACTTTCTGTTTGGTGAAGATGTCAATTGCTAGAACTCAATATTTAAATATTTCAAAACCTATTTAAAAATAGCTTCTATTTTCTGCTGTATATTTTCTAAAAATGATGCGTTAGAAGCACGCTGCTGAGTATCCACCCTTGCTGCCTCTTGCGGCACAATAACCATTTCAATATCAAATCGCTTCTGCGTTAAAACTTGTTGATAAACCTTTTCATCAAGACGATCTTCAGCACAAGCAAAGGTTTTAGTATCAACCTTCCCTATTTTTATTTTTCCATTTTCTACTATTATTGCCTGACTATCTTTCGTACAGTAACTCTCTGCGGGGAGTTTTTTTAATTGCCTTTGTTCAGCACTGAACTCTACCTCTGTCCCACCAATGAATAAAATAGAATCAACCTTCGCGGCAGGGTAAGAATAGGTTTGAATTTTTTTTTGCTGACTATCTGCAAAGAAGTAACAAGGAGATTGACTATTTAATGGAAAAATTTGGATTGCTTTATCGACATCTTTAATGGCAAGTTGACAGTACTGCTGATCATTGCTTAATTTAAAATGATAGCGACCCACTACGCCTTCTAGCAATAAGGGTTTAGGCGTAGCACTCAGGCTTGCGCTTATCATCAACAAATAGAAAAACCCTAAATTTTTTACTATCCACTCTCGATTAGTAGACATCCCAAAACCACATTTCTTTATAATTGACATCAAAGTAGGAATCAAAACCGCCGACTAATGCCTCGCCATTCCAAACATCAATATGGTCGGTTGTCTCCCATCCATCACGGATAAATAACACACCTGTGCGCCCGACTATTTTAGCTTTTGAATGCACTATTTGCCGTTTACCAAATATCCCTTGCTGGGTTTTCATCCAGTTAGCTAACTCTTGCGCTGCAAGCACATGCCCTTTTACTTTGCCATGTTTATGATTGCTATAGCCATTAAATTCGGTATTGCAGCGACGTAACACCTTGCGGCTATTTGACAGGGTAATGTCTGACAGCTCTAAGGCTTCACCCATCCGAATAGCACATTGATTACGAAAACGCTCACCATCACAAACATTGGCACGCCCTGCATGATTCCTCCAAAATAACTGCATGAGTGATACGCTAATATCAAGCTTTAAAATGGTCTCACCATCCATCGCAATAATTCGCTGTGTCTCATCGACATCACGCGAGCGTTTATTAAAGCGAATAATCATCGTGCCTGTGACTTTATCAAACGGTTGAATCACCCTGATATTTTGCATTCCTTCAAGGCTGATTTCTATATTTTCATAATAGCCACGCGGCGAGGTTTCTACTCTGAATTCTATATCATCGTAGAGAGTGACTTTGTGTGTATGGGTAGTAAAATCAACCAGTAGTGGTTTCTCAACGGTACCACCACCTGATTCATTACCAAAGATAGAGGCTAACCAGCGGAAAAATTTCATGAATGACATATTGGCAGTCCATTATTAATTTTGATGAGGGTATTAGAGTATACACTACAAATACCCCTCTATTTTTTGCCACGCATAATCACCCGCTAACATCACCACCTTGCGCTTCATTCCATACCACGCTTGTAAACCGCCTGAATGCACGATCACAAGCTTGCTCCCTACCTTAAACTGCCCTGCTTCGATTTGCTGCATAATGCAATAGCACATTTTGCTGGTATAGATAGGATCGAGGAGAATATTCGTTTGTTGTAAAAATTCGAGTATAAATTCCAATAGCGGCGCTTTGAATTTTGCATACCCGCCTAAATCGGCATAATGCATTTTATAGGGTTGATGTTGTGAGTGGTTAGCCAATAAGTCATCAACTCTTTTAGCCACGCTATGATCTTTTACAACCAAATAACCCTGTACCGTTTGATCTGGCTGTGCACCATTCATTAAACCTGAAAAAGTCATCCCTGTACCACAGGCAACAGCTACAGTATCAGGGATTGAATCATCCCTTTGTAAACAACTTTTATTGATTTGCCGCATTAACTCGGTGCACCCCTGCAAAGCAAGCTCGCTGCTACCACCTTCGGGAATAATCAATGCTTCAGGATACTGTTGCTGTAACTGTTGCAAATAATCTTTATCATAACGACGCTTATAAGTCGCTCGATCAACAAAAACCAAGCGCATACCTGCGGCAGTTGCAGTGCTTAATGTTGAATTGTTGGCATACTCTTTCTCGCCACGAATAATAGCAATACTTTGTAACCCAACAGATTGAGCATAAAGCGCAAGTGCATGGATATGATTTGAAAAGGCACCACCAAAACTTAATATTTGTTGATAATTATTTTGCAGCGCATAGTCAATATTAGGCAATAGCTTATAGAGCTTATTCCCGCTTGCTAACGGATGTACCGTGTCAACTCTCGCCATCGCAACAGAAATGCCATATTTATCCGCAAGCGGCAAATTAATGGTTACTATTGGAACCGTAAAATCAGATAAATTCATTTATTTTCGCATTTTATGTACTATGATCATTCTGTTACTTACTAAAGGATATTCCTCTTATGAAAAAAATCACCTTATTAATCACCGCTCTATTCCTTAGCATTTCACTGGCTTCTACTAATGCATTTGCTAAAGATTCACTTGTTGGATATTGGTCAAGCGATAAAATAAAGCTCAATTTAAAAGCAAATAAAAATTACACCTATTCCGTTAAAATACTCGGTATAACAAAGACATTTATAGGAACATGGACAACAAAAGACAAAACACTGACACTTAATTATGACCTATTAGGTAAGCGCAAAAAGACAGCAAGTTATTCTTTTAGCAAAGGCAAATTGCTACTCGTACAAAATGGCAAAACATCCTATTTAAAGCGCCGATAAATAATCTAGCCTATTAGATTAACCTTCAACTCACTCCCTGAGTGTGTCGGAGGTCTCCCACTACTTCACCAAAAAAGCATCCATCACTGCATCAACATGCTCCAAAATAATCACCTGCGCTTCAGCTGTAGGGTGTAATCCATCTGCTTGAACCAACTCAAACTTATCCGCAATACCTGCTAAAAAAAACGGAATCAGTGATGTCTTGTAGGTTTTAGCCAAATCTACATAAGTATTGCTAAATTGCTCGGTATATTTCATACCATAATTAGGCGGTATTTTCATACCCGCTAAAATCACTTTAGCCCCTGTTTTTTGTATCGCTTCAATCATCACCGTTAGGTTGCCACGCATCGCTTTTATTGAAAGTCCACGTAGCCCATCATTTGCACCAAGTTCGATTAAGACTATATTTGGCTTGTGTAGCGCTAATGCGTTAGGCAAGCGTGTTAATCCCCCTTGGGTGGTTTCTCCGCTGATACTGCCATTGATTACCTTGATGTTTTTATACTTTTGTTGAAAGAGACTAACCCAGCCTTTTTCAACAGGAATCCCATATGCCGCACTAAGGCTATCACCCCAGACTAGCAAGGTTGTGGGATTCTCTTTAGCAATAGTAACGGAACTAAAGAGCAATATTAGCAACGATAAAATAAACCAAGCTTGTTTTATATATTTCATGATTGATGTTCTCCACGTAGAGGCTCAAACAAGTATTCTAAGCCATTCACTTTTATGGTATGTACGATACCGAGTAACTCTCCAAGTTCCCCATTAGGAAATCCTTTACCCGCAAACCAAATAACATAAGGTTCTGGCAGATCCACTAAAAGTGAGCCTTTATATTTTCCAAAAGGCATTTTATAGTGGGCTAATTTTAATAACTTTTCAGGATTAGATATTAGCTCAATACTGTTTTCAGCAGGGTCATTTTTATCCGACAACATTATTTCCTTGTGCTTAAATTTACGTTGAAATGCTACATTGGGCTACCAACTTAAAGCAGGACAGCTAATCTGATCTACATTAATACATCTGCCCCTATGTTAAGTTGGCAGGCATCATTACCTCTCCACAAAAGGATAACAACAAACATTGTGAATAATAAAAAATTTGTCATTGAAACACAGGCTCTGGGTAAAAAAATCCCTGTTCAATCAGCAGATGATTTAATCATCCTCGATAATATCAGCTTGCAAATACCCCAAGGGGCATCCGTTGCCATTACAGGTGCATCAGGCTCGGGTAAAACTACATTATTAGGCTTATTAGCTGGTTTGGATATTCCTAGCAACGGCAGTATTCAATTATTAGGCAAGGAAATTTCCACTTTAGATGAAGACCAGCGCGCAGGATTGCGATTAGGCAAGGTGGGGTTTGTATTTCAGTCCTTTCATTTAATGAATAACCTCACCGCCTTAGAAAATGTCATGTTGCCACTGGAACTGGAAAGCGCAAACCATGATATAGAAAAACTAGCATTAACTGCCTTAAATGAAGTGGGTTTAAGCCAGCGCACACAACATTTACCCACGCAATTATCAGGTGGAGAGCAACAACGTGTCGCATTAGCACGAGCTTTTGTTAGCCGCCCTGAAATATTATTTGCGGATGAACCAACAGGGAATTTAGACAGTCAAACAGGTCAAGAAGTGGTGTCTTTATTATTCTCCCTGCAACAGCAACACAATACAACACTGGTGCTGGTGACACATGATGATCATTTAGCAGCGCAGTGCCAAATTCATTATCGTATTGTTGATGGTAAGTTAAACTCATAACC
>JAGLBQ010000238.1 GCA_023146675.1 Cocleimonas sp.
CTGGAATTTTATGCTTAATTTGTTCATGTAGCTCGGGCACTTTTGACCAATGCACCCCCTGTTTATAATGATGCGCCGTATGATAACCAAGGTTTCCTGTGAATAAATTATACCAAGAATTGGTATTATTACGTGATGCAGCAAACTGGTCTTGTGTATCTAAATCTGAATGGTGATCATAGGTAGCATATGATGTATAAATCAGGCTACCTATCATGGGTAAAATAAAGACAAATAAAGCATTAAGTGGATTATAGAGTGTGGCAATAAAAAGAATAGCGAAGGTAATACTAGTATAAAGGATAAATTGTTTTTGTTGTTTAGGATAGCTTTTCCCAACCAAAAAACCTCTAGGGTAGGCTGTCAGCGCAACGGTTAGCGTATATTCAAGCACTCCCATGAGTGTGCCATTATCCCTTTTCCAACGACTTTCATCCTTGCTCTGATCAAGGAAGTTACGGTGATGCCCATAGTTGTGATGCAACACCCAAAGATTAGTAGTTACGCCTGTATGTAATGCGTAGAAAAATTCAAGAATTCGATTAAAGATATTGTTTTTAAAAACATGGCGATGCTGATGATGGTGATTCCAAGCGGATATGCACGCACGTGGTACTATCATCAGAAGAAAATAAGCAAATAAGAACAAGATGCTTTTTACACTAAAGAAAACAATAAAATCAAGAAGGGATAAACTGAGGATAATGCTGACAGGTAGTTTATCAGCTGAAAAATTAAACATTTAATGATTACCTATGGCTATATTGGTGATTTTGAACTTTAAAACTTTCGAGCATAGTACCGTACTACACTGCTAAAAAAGTTGATTTAACTCTGTCTATCCCTTAATAGTCATTATATTGAGAGCTTTGCGCGAAAGTATGAAGAGAGAAAAATGAGCATTATTTTCCAAGTTCTTAGCAGAAACAAGGGGATTCAAGTCATTTTTATCGGCCATACTTTTTAAACAAAGTTCTTAATTTTGACAATGCTAGGATTTTAAATAAGAGTGCATATAAAAATATGCATGAAATCAACGCCCCGATTTAGATGATTTTTTGCCTTTGTTGCTAATCTTTATGGTCACATTATTTTTCAGGCACATTATATTTAGCAATAACTAGCAATAAGCTTAATGGCACAATAATAGCTTCTTTTTAAATTAATCGAAAATAAGGTATCCCCCTATAAATTCCAAGGAATCAGTAATTAGTTATCAAAAAATCATGGCAACAAAAGCCAATCAGAGTCAATTAAACTTTGTCTCACCTGATGAACGTCATGCAGACTTGGATATACGGGTATTCTGGCTAAAAGAAGACTCGTATTAGAAGCAGCAAAGGAAGCCAAACCTCATCGCTGGTCTGGTAATATTAGGAATTGTGAACCCATTGGCGAGGTATTTTTAAACCCTGATAAGCCTAAAAATGTTGACCTAAATATGACGGGGTAAATATTCAACAAAAGAGTGACAACTATCTTGACAAACACCGCAATGGCTTATTTCCATTCACGGGCAGTCCGCTACAAGCTGAACCTTTCACTCCTTGTCTATCTATCAATGCGCTTCATCCCAATTAACCCCTATCCCAACATCAACAATCAATGGTACATCTAATTTAGCCGCATTAGTCATCCGCTGTATAATCTCTTTTTCAACCTGTTCTAGGTTATTTTCAGGCACTTCAAATACCAGTTCATCATGCACTTGCATTATCATTTTAGTTTCCGCTTCCCGTTGCCAATATTCTTCACGCAGCCAGTCATTTACCGAGATCATGGCGAGTTTGATAATATCGGCTGCTGTTCCTTGCATCGGAGCGTTGATGGCGGTGCGTTCTGCGTAAGCTCGGCGCATTCCATTTCTGGCATTAATTTCTGGCAAATGTAAGCGACGACCAAATAAAGTTTCTACATAGCCTTGTTCGCGGGCTTTTTCGCGAGTACTTTGCATATAATCCTGCACGCCTTCGTAGCGAGCGAAGTATTTATTCACATAATTTTGCGCTTCTTTACGTGAGACATTGAGCTGTTTCGCTAATCCAAATGCCGTCATACCGTAGATTAAACCAAAATTGACTGCTTTTGCGGCACGGCGCTGGTCTTTTTCTACCTCTTCTAAATCCACTTCAAATATTTCTGTGGCAGTGGCTGCATGGATGTCTTTTCCTGCGGCAAAAGCACTGAGTAATCCTTTATCGCCTGATAAATGCGCCATGATGCGTAGTTCTATTTGTGAATAATCAGCAGCCAATATTTTTTTACCTTGTGGTGCAATAAAGGCTTGACGAATACGACGACCCTCAGCGGTGCGCACGGGGATATTTTGCAAGTTAGGCTCAGCTGATGAAAGGCGACCTGTTGCAGTTACGGCTTGATGATAGGAGGTATGAATACGCCCCGTGTGATCATTTATCTGTTTGGGCAGTTTATTGATATAGGTTGATCTCAACTTGCTCAAACCACGGTGTTCTAATAATAAACGCGGTACTTCATGCGCTACAGCCAATTCATTCAACACATCTTCAGCAGTAGAGGGCTGTCCTTTCGGTGTTTTACGAATGATGGGAAGATTTAATTTATCCTCTGCAAAAAATATTTCTTGAATCTGTTTAGGGGATGATAAATTAAATTCTTCACCTGCTAGATCATAAATGGTTGCTTTTAATTCCTTCAAAGTAGCGGTGACTTCTGTGCTTTGCCCTGCCAGCATCTCTGCATCAATCAAGACACCATTACGTTCTATTTCAGATAAAACCCTTATAAGGGGAATTTCTATTTCACGATATAATTTTTCTTGCTGATTTAATGGTTTTAAACGCCTCCAAAAATAAGTGTGTAGACGCATTGCCATATCCGCATCTTCCGCAGCATAAGGTGATGCTTGCTCTAAATCAATTTGATTAAAAGTGAGTTGTTTTTTCCCCCTGCCTGCAATATCTGTGAATTTCACCGTTTCATGTTCAAGATATTTTTTGCACAAGGTATCCATATCATGGCGATTAGCTGCGGAGTCCAAAATATAAGATTGCAGCATGGTGTCATGCACTATGCCTTTTAATTCAATGCCATGATTTAATAATACACTGCGATCATATTTCAGATTTTGCCCTACTTTTAATACAGTAGGATCTTCTAATAAGGGCTTGAGTTTAACCAGTGTTTGTTGACGATTAAGCTGCGGTGGTGCACCTACATAATCATGTGCTAAGGGTAAATAAGTGGCTACTCCTGGCTTTGTTGAAAAAGACAGCCCAACAATCTCCGCATTCATATAGTTCAAACTGGTAGTTTCAGTGTCAAAAGCAAATAATTTAGCCACCTGTAAATCGGCGATACATTGGTCTAACTGCGCTTCAATCAGGATCGTTTGATAATCAACTTCGGTGATTTTTTCCAGCTTTGGTACATCTTCAAGCTCCTCAACGACTTCAATTTTTTCATCACTCGATTCTTGCAAGTTTCTAAGTCGGGTACGCATTCCATATTGTTGATATAACTCAACTAAGCGCGGCGTATTAACCTTGCTAAAACAAAGCGACTCAGGGGAGCAATCTAAATCCAGATCACAAATGATCGTTACTAACTGATAAGACAGGGGTAAGTGATCCAATGATTCACGTAAATACTCCCCTACTTTGCCCTTAAACTTATCTGCATTCTCCATTACATTTTCTAGCGAACCATATTCATTAAGCCATTTAACTGCTGTTTTAGGCCCTACTTTTGGTACACCTGGAATATTATCCGAGGTATCTCCCATCAGAGTTAAATAGTCCCGAATACGCTCAGGTGGCACACCGTATTTATCAGTCACCCCTTGAATATCATGATAGCTTTTAGACATGGTATTGATGAGATGCACATCATCCGTCACTAGTTGCGCCATATCTTTATCACCTGTGGAGATAATCACCTTGCCATCATAACGACTTGCTAATGTGCCAATAACATCATCTGCCTCCACATCAGGGACAATCATTAAGGGATACCCTTGCGCTCTGATAATTTCCAGCAGTGGCTCTATCTGGTCACGTAACTCATCAGGCATGGGAGGACGATTTGCCTTGTAATCAGCATAAAGATCATTGCGAAAGGTCTTTCCTTTAGCATCAAATACCACCGACATATGCTCAGGATTATAGGTTTTACGCAGACTATCAAGCATACTCAACACACCATGAATAGCATTGGTACGCATTCCATCTGGGGCTGTCAATGGTGCTTTAACACCGTAAAAGGCGCGGAATAAATAGGATGATCCATCTACTAATATTAAGGGTTTGCGGGTATTTTTATCATACATATTAAGAAGGCTACACGGGGATAAAGAGGAGGACTGTTATAGCATATTTGCTATTGAAGTATGTGTGTAATCTATAGTATATCTACGGATATCTACTCTAAAGAAACAAATGAAGAATATAATGTTAATACAATTCACCTGCAAAACAGCTTCCACCGTCTCTATGCATGAGAACGATGCAAAACGAATGCTCAAGCTAATGAATCAAAGTGGAAAAATCCCTAGCGCATTACAATCTAAAGATGCCCAAAAAGCATTAGATGACTTACAGCAAGGGCTAAGCATAACAGCGAACAAGGATCAAGATAGCCATAAAGAGAAGGATGACATTAGCCTTAATACACGTGCATATCCTCTTATTCAACTACTTAAACATGCGGCAGAGAAAGAAGAGTATGTGATGTGGGATTATGAGAGTGGTTTATCAAATTTATTATTTAAGGGCTGAGGCTAGCCTGTCCCTTCCTTTATTGGAGTGAAAAGCTTCAGCTTTTTATGCCTGACTTAAAAACTAATATTTTCACTCCTATACTTTGTGTACTCTCTACTGGGCTAAATACAACCAAGTATCAACGACCGTATCAGGATTAAGTGAAATGGACGTGATTTTTTGCTCCAATAACCATTCCGCAAAATCGGGGTAATCTGATGGTCCCTGTCCGCAAATTCCTATATATTTTCCTTGCTTATGGCAGGCGCTTATTGCCATTCCCAGCATTTTTTTCACTGCTAGATTGCGCTCATCAAATAAATGCGCAATTAGCCCTGAGTCTCTATCTAATCCCAGCGTTAATTGAGTCATATCATTGGAGCCAATGGAAAAACCATCAAAATACTCTAAAAACTCTTCTGCCAATACGGCATTGGATGGTAACTCGCACATCATCATGATTTTTAGCCCATCTTCACCGCGCTTTAAACCATTGCTTGCTAATAGCTCAATAACTTGTTCTGCTTCTTCTAATGTGCGGCAAAATGGAATCATTATTTGTAGATTCTTTAATCCCATGTCATGACGGACACGTTTTATTGCCTCACACTCTAATTCAAAGCATTCATGAAACTCATCGGATAAATAACGTGATACCCCACGATAACCAATCATGGGGTTTTCTTCATGCGGTTCAAAAAGATTACCTGCTAATAAATTGGCGTATTCATTGGTTTTAAAATCTGAGAGTCGCACAATCACATCTTTTGGTGAAAATGCAGCCGCTAAGGTGCTAATGCCTTCAACTAATTTTTCTCTATAAAAACTAACAGGATCAGCATAGGCAGCAGTTCTGACGAGAATTTGTTGTTTAATATTCTCAGGTAAGTTTTCATATTCAAGCAGTGCTTTAGGGTGTATGCCAATCATATTATTAATAATGAATTCCAGCCGCGCTAAACCCACACCTGCATTGGGAATCTGTGCAAAGGAGAAAGCACGCGATGGATTCCCTACATTCATCATAATTTTTACGGGCAGATCGGGCAGATTGCCTGTGTCTGTCTTGGTATGTTCAAACTCAAGCTTGCCCGCATAGACAATTCCCGTATCGCCTTCTGCGCAGGATGCCGTTACTTGCTGTCCATTAAGGATTTCACGTGTCGCATTACCACAGCCAACAATCGCTGGAACGCCTAATTCGCGTGCAATAATTGCCGCATGGCAGGTGCGCCCTCCACGATTCGTCACTATTGCTGAGGCACGTTTCATAATTGGCTCCCAGTCTGGATCGGTCATATCAGTAACTAAAACATCACCTTCTTGCACCTCATCCATTTGCTCAACACTAGCAATCACCTTTGCCACACCCTGCCCTATGCGTTGTCCTATTGAGCGTCCTTCAACCAGTTTTTCTCCGTGTTCTTTTAATTGATAGCGTTCAATAATACTGCCTGTATTCTGACTTTCGACTGTTTCAGGACGGGCTTGTACGATATAGATTTTATTATTACCGCCATCTAGCGCCCATTCGATATCCATTGGGCGACCATAATGCTTTTCTATACTAAGTGCTTGTCGTGATAGTTCTTCGATTTGTTGATCATTGATACAGAATTTATTTCTACGCTGCTGATCTACATCGCGTGTTAAACACGATTTATCATGCTCAACGTCATCCGAAAAAACCATTTCAATGGCTTTTTCGCCCAGTTGACGCTTTAAAATAGCAGGTCGCCCTGCTTCTATTCCAGGTTTATAGACATTGAATTCATCAGGGTTAACCGCCCCCTGCACCACGGTTTCACCTAATCCATAAGCACCTGTGATAAAAATTGAATCACGAAAACCTGATTCTGTATCAAGGGTAAACATCACTCCAGACGCACCTAAATCACTGCGCACCATTTTTTGAATGCCAGCAGAAAGTAATACCTCAGAATGATCAAAATCTTGGTGGACACGATAGGAGATGGCACGATCATTATAGAGTGAAGCAAAGACTTCTTTTATTGCGGCAATAATGGCATCTAAGCCTCGTACATTTAGAAATGTCTCTTGCTGACCTGCAAAAGAAGCATCGGGTAAATCTTCTGCAGTTGCTGATGAACGTACTGCTACGGTCAATTCATCCCCAGATTCTTTGAGCATTTGTTGATATGCGATTGTGATATCATCCAATAAATCTTGTTGCAAACTAGCATCCATTATCCACGACCTAATCATAGAGCCTACTTTTGATAGCTCACCAATATCATTAACATCTAAATTGTTAAGCGATGCATTAATGTGCTCTAGTAATTTATTCTCTGTTAAAAAACCATGATAAGCATGCGTCGTTGTAGCAAAACCATTGGGAACAGATACACCCATAGTGGATAAATGACTAATCATTTCACCAAGTGATGCATTTTTTCCACCAACATGTTTGACATCGCTCATTCCAAGCTTATTAAACCAAATGATATTCTTGCTCATATTTAGATCTCGGTTTGGGGTAATTTTATAAAACCATAAAATCATAGAACATTAATTAATCTAAAGTGATCAAAAGACCGTAGATAAACTATATTCAATAGATACTATTAACCTCGATATAGGGTTATATATTATATTAGTAGTAAACTATAAAAATCGCTTATAATTCTGAGTAAGACATGAAACTAACCAACTCTTCCATTGCTACTCTTGAAAAAGAGAATATTAATAATTTTCTAATGGAAAGTTATCAAATTAGTATTGATTCAGGGGAGTTAGAGGCTGATCCCTTTCAGCAACAGGCTATTTTAGAATTACAGTCCATTTATAACACTGTACTAACATTGGCCAATTCAATAAATCATCATTTTTTAAAACATTTCCTAACTTCTTTTAGCAGTAAGCCAAAACCTATTAAAAAAGGACTCTATCTTTGGGGTGGTGTTGGACGTGGTAAAACACTATTGGTTGATTATTTTTTTAATCTAGTACCAACGGATAAAAAACTACGCTTACATTTTCATCGTTTTATGCAATTGGTACATGAAGAACTTAGTGCGTTAAAACATATTGAAGATCCTTTAAAAATAGTTGCTAAAAAGTTAGCCAATAGAGTTGATCTGCTTTGTTTGGATGAAATACATGTTAATGATATTACTGATGCCATGTTACTCGGAAAATTATTTGAATATTTATTTGAAAATGAGATTATTTTAGTCACTACATCCAATTATCAGCCAAATGATTTATATAAAAATGGCTTACAACGTGAGCGCTTTATTCCTGCTATTCAACTCCTAAAAAAATATACTAATGTCGTTCAAATGGGCGGCAATGAAGACTACCGCTTAAAAACACTAGAAAAAAGTGCTGTCTATCATATTGCTAGCGATGCAATATCGGAATCTCATTTACAATCATATTTTCACCAAATTGCGGCGATAGAACTGCATCAAGATAGAAATGATATTATTATCAAGCAACGCAGACTTCCTGTAAAAATGTGGGCTGATGGCGTTGTCTGGTTTGATTTTAATCAGATATGCAATACCGCACGCTCAACCGCCGACTATATCCAAATTGCCAATATTTTCCATACTGTTTTAATCTCAGACATACCGATTATGGATGCATCAATGGATGATATTGCACGCCGCTTTGTTAATATGATGGATGAGTTTTATGATCTGCGGGTGAATTTAATTGTATCTGCACAAGCAGTGCCTGAGAGGCTTTATACCGGTAAGCGTTTGCAGTTTGAGTTTGAACGCACTGCCAGCAGATTACGAGAAATGCAGACTGAAAAATACATGGCAGTTAAACATTTGTCTTAAAAAATGAGAATTCTTATTTCTCCATTGACACTTTACATCTCATACCTATGCCCTGCACAGGAACAAGACTGAATATTTACCTTAGGAAAAAACAAATGCCTTGGACTGATAAGCGACCCATGTCGCCACATTTGCAAATTTATCGAATGCCAATAACAGCAGTATTATCTATTTTACATCGGGGAACAGGTGCTGTTTTATTTATTGGCTTATTACTGATGATATGGATTTTAGTCGCAGCGGCTAGTAGTGCTGATCACTGGCAAGTAGTGCATGGCTTTTTATCTAGTTGGTTTGGAATGCTTGTACTTTTTGGCTTTACCTTTTCGCTTTATTATCATTTTTGCAATGGTATTCGTCATTTGCTATGGGATATTGGTAAGGGATTGTCTATTGGGGAGGTACATAAATCAGCTTGGGTCGTGATTTTTAGCGCCATTATTTTAACCTTAATGACTTGGACTACTGCTTATTTATAATTTATAAATATTGCTTCCACTCTAAGAAGCAATACAGAATTCCATCATAACACGCTTTCGCTAATCAGGAATTTCATTATTAATATGCCATGCGTAATAAGCTTGCTGGAGCTCATCCCATAGCTTTTTAGGGAGTGTATATCGTGTATAAATTCGCTGTTCCGCATCGTCATAAACATCGATTAATGAGGATTTTATTCCTTTATGCAGCTGCGCAAATTTCACATTATACGTTTTTGGTTTGCCTAACATTTTAGATGACTCCAACGCTTCGGCTAAATCCAAGACACCTCGCTGCTCTGGTGTCAGTTTATCCATTGTTGAGGGGACAACAAGGTGTGTTCCTGTTCGACTTCGATAGACATGTTTACGAAAATTATCCATAAACAAATAGCCATTGCCAACTTGGGCAAAAGAAGGAATATCGTTGATGCTAATATATCGACCTTTATAACGGCGATCTCCCCAACTACGACGCTGATTTTCAATACCATCTGCAAGCCCAACGATAAAGATAAATAAGTCAATTAATCCACCTAAAAAGAGGGGTGCATAGTCTATTGAGGATATTTTGGTTGCATCTGCTTGCTCCACTGATTTTTCACCAAACATCGTAGTCAACCATGAGTTAGGCACGATTGCTTTGGGAATTGACATAAAAACGGTAAGCGCACGCGTTAGTACTGCTTTTTCGCTATTAGGATTAAAGAGTTTGACTTCTTTTACCTTTGGTAGGGCATCAACCTGTTTAAGAATACCCGTGCCTTTTATATCGATATTATCATCAGGGCAAGTAATTGCTGTACCCGATGAATCAATACCATCAGTGACTCGACCTTCGTACATATGTGCGCGTAGCATTGTTTTGAGGCTTAAAATATTACCATTAGATTTGTAACCATTAAGCCGCTGCACAGTACGATTCATTTCGTTTTGAATATCATCAGTGGACATTTTTTTCTGATTAAACTTATCCATCAGTGCTTCTAGCTGGGTTATATCGCCAGAAACAGATTTATAGAGCCCTGTAATATCTCTTGATAAGGCTCTAAAAACACGGTCTTCTTTATCACGATAACGACTGCGTGGCCCAGAATTTGGTGGTGAAATATAGCCACAAGTTCCACCTGTTTTTCTTTCTTCTTCTGCTTTATCACGTGAATAATCAGCTAATTTAGTGGTATCAACCTGCACCATTTTAAACGCATCTTGATAATCCAACGCAGAGTTTTTAACCCGTTGTAATTGTGCTGAAAAGTTATCAAAAGCATAGCTATCGGCACGAAATAAATTGTAATAAAAACTATAGCTAAAGAAAACACTGACGCCCATCGTAACAATATAGACAAGCAACCATGTGAATTTAAGCAATAGTCGGCTGCGTATCATTTCAAACAGGGAAAACAACAACATGCCTTGTAGAACAATGACAAACAAAAATAAGACAACAATAAAAACTTGTGGGGTTTGCTCAAAGCTTCCGTATGAAAAACGAACTAAACCATCGTAGGTAGTATAAAAAGAAATGGATGAGAGCACGAACAAAAATAGCATGATAAATGTTCTTGCAGGATTTTTTGCCATGAGTCGAAACAAGGAGGATCTTGGTTTTACTGCTACTTCTGTTGCCATATTTGTATGCTTATCCTTGACGATTTTTTGTAGAGACATTATATATGCAACGTCTATAGTAATAACAGTGTGCTATGAAACTTATTGGCGTATCAAAGGCTATTTTGATACGCTTCATTCTTTAGTACATTCTACAAAGCTAAAGTTTTCACCTTCTAAGTACCAATGTAAAAATAACCTAACAAAATAATCTTCTATCAGTCCCACACAATATAGGCAGGTACTTTAATAGTACAAATGGAGATTAATTTTATGTGTACTTAGCCCAATCCCTAATACAGTACTGTTTGGGGGATTTTCTCTCCCAATAATATACTACCAATAGAGGTACCAACACCCTGAGATAACTTATCTAATAATGTTTTTCTGGGGCTAAAATTAACAATGGTGTCAGCTTTAAAAACATCCCGTGCAACGGATTCTATACTACCAAACTCATCGATGACACCTAGCTCTTTGGCATCCTTACCCGTCCAGAATAACCCTGTAAAAATATCCTCATTATCTTTTAAACGATCACCACGCCCTGCTTTTACAGCACTGATAAAATGTTCATGAGTGCTTTCCAGCATTTTGGTGATATGCGCTTCAGCCTCTGGCGTAGTCGGTTTAAACGGATCCATTAATGCTTTGTATTTGCCCGCCGTCATTTCACGACTTTCAATACCAATTTTTTTCATAACCTCAACTACACCAAATGATTTCATGCGCACACCGATAGATCCTATTAATGTAGACCTATTTGCATAAATTTTCTCGGCTGCAGAAACAATAAAATAACCACCTGATGCACATAAGTCTTCTGCTACTGCATAGATAGGCTTATCTTTATGAAGTTCACGTAAGCGCATAATTTCATCATAAATCAGACTAGACTGTACAGGGCTACCGCCTGGTGTATTGCACTGAAGAATAATGCCTTTTACTTTGTCATCCTCAAACGCTTCTTGTAATACGGGTATTATATTGGCTGCACTAGCCGCACTATCGGGCATAATAACGCCCTTTACTTCGATTAATGCGGTGTATTCATCCGACATAGAAAAACGTGTATCTTTCATTGATGAGGCTGTTTTAATCGCCGTGAACATTAAAAAAAATATTAAAGCGAAGATTAGCATAAATAATATCTTCCAGCGTCTTGCAGCGCGCTGTTCCTTAATTCCTTCTAATGCGACTTCTTTTAATGATTGAATCGCTTGCTGGTTTTCCATCTGTAAATTATCGTTATTCATTTAGTTCCTTAATTTTCTTTGAAATACTTCTTGCATTAGTCACATAAGCCACAGGTTTTTGTTGCATTAAACGTTGCAGATCATGCACACCATAGCTCACTGCAAGACTTGCCATATTACCATTATTTGCCATTTGCAGATCATATTCACTATCACCAATCATTAATGCCGTTGCATGATGCATATTATAGTCGATTAAAATCTCACTCAGCATCTGCGGGTCAGGTTTTGAACGCGTTTCATCAGCACAGCGGGTAATCGGAAAATAATCATGCAAATTTGTTTCATCCAATCCTTTCTCTAATCCCCGACGCGATTTACCCGTGGCAATGGCAAGATCATAACCGCCTTCTCGCAACTCATCTAGCATATCAACGACCCCTGCAAATAATGGGCTGGGGGTTTTATCCTTAAATAAATAATAATCACGATACACAATAGCGGTTTGATTGATAAACTCCTGCGTGGCGTGTGGATACAAGGCATGAATCGCCTCTTCCAAGCCTAGACCAATAATATTGCGTATATCATCATCAGAACGTTGTTTAGCCCCGACTTCCTTCGTTGCCAATTGCATACAATTAATAATCTGCGCGGTGGAATCCATTAAGGTTCCATCCCAATCGAAAATAATAAGTTGGTATTTTTTATTCATTTTATACATCATAACGTGGGACAAAAAAAATATTTCTCGTAAAAGATGCAAAGCATACAAGACTATAATTTTATTGAGCAGGAGTAACTTACCCAAAAAAGTCTTTATCTTTTCTTAGCAGCTCTGTGTCTTTGCAAAATCCTATCTTATTTTATTAACAACCTGCTGTAAATCCTCAGCTAATGGAATTTCCTTTTTATAGGTCGTCCCCGAATAAGGAAGTTTGAACTCCACTTTAAATGCATGCAAAAATAGCCGTTTCAAGCCTGTGCTTTTCTTAAATTCACGATTTAAGGCAAAATTTCCATACTGCGTATCGCCCAAAACAGGGAAATCCAACTCTGCTAACTGCGTTCTTATTTGATGCATTCTACCCGTCAGTAATTTCACCTCTATAAGTGTTGTCTTAGCAAATTCTTGCCTCGGATAGAAGATACTTTCAGCTACCTTGCCGCCCTCTTGAACTTGTACTTTTTGTTTTCTACCACGCTCACGCACCAAAGTATTACGCACATGCTGCCGCCCTGCTTTCCACTGCCCATGCACTAGGGATTGATAATATTTATCAATCCCTCCCGATTTAAATAATTCATGTAATGACAGCAATGCTTTGCGATTTTTAGCCAATATAACAATACCGCTGGTGTCTTTATCAAGACGGTGTGCTAGTTCCACAAAAGGAAGTGTAGCGCGTAATTGGCGAAATGCCTCAATCAAACCATAAGGGCTTCCCGTCCCACCATGCACGGCTAGACCTGCGGGTTTATTAATTAAAATTAAATCCTTATCTTCCAGCAAAATCGCTTGCTCTAATTGATCTAATAACTGCTGTGGTGCTTTTTTAGACTGTTTCTTATCAGGCAATATCATGGGTGGAATGCGCACCGACTCACCCACTTTTAATTTGCGATTTGGTTTAGCACGTTTTTTATCTACCCTAACCTCACCTTTGCGTAGGATTCTATACACAAAAGAGCGCGGCACATCTTTGATCTCACGCATTAAAAAATTATCTATGCGCTGTCCATCATGCGCCTCGGTTACTGTTACGAAGCGTACACTTTGCTTGGTAGGAGTTTGAGTTTGTTTTGATTGCTGGGGTTTGTCTGTCATGGGCGGGATGGTATCACTCTGCTAGCCTAAAAAATAGTTGGATATAATCTATCAATAATTTATAGGCTCACAGATCCAAGATTACTTTTCCTCATAATAGCAATGCTACAATCATCCAGTGTTTTTTGGATAATTAAATTTGAAAGGTTCTTTGATAGCGCCTCCGTTACTTTATTTTCACTCCCTAGTGCTAACCAGTTAATCATATCAATATTTGCTTTAGACAGCTCTTTTTTATTACTATCATATAAACTTTCAGAAGTCCCATCTGACATTAATATAAAACCAATAATTTCTTTAATAGTCCCTTTTTTTATTCGCAGTCTATTTTTATTATTTTCACTAGTTGTAAAATAAGTTGAGTTATGAAATTCGCCATTTTCTGGCTCAGAGAGAACACGAATACTACCATCATTCATCAACCCACCAATAACACCATCACCAATATGACCTATAATAAACTTATTATTTTTTACAACTATAAATAAAAGTGTTGATGATAATTCTTTGATATTTATTTTTTTCTCTTCTGAAAATAATTTTAATTCTTTTTCTATAGACAATACTAAAACATTTGACAAATTATTTGAATCATATGTTTTGCTAAAATTACGCTGTAGTAACTCTAATATCTTTTCAGAAATAAATTCAGCACCCTTGTCTGAAAATTTACAACTTCCCGCGCCATCAGCAAGGGAAATTCCATAAAATCCCCCTGAAGAATGATGGGTAACAAGTTCTGCCACTTTATCTTGGCAGAGAACCCCCTTCTTGAAATGACCTCTACCACGAGCAGTAGCACTTGCCACAGACCATTGTTTATTTTCACTCATAAGGTAATCTCAATAACAGAAGGTACAGGGGGTAGAGAAGGTTTGTCTCCAGGAACCGATTGTGAAGCAACACTGACACTTTGGCTTAGCCATTCAAAAAACTCTTGAAAATCTTCAGGGGATTTAACTTTTAATACAAGATTATCTTTTAAGGATGAAAATTTCTTAAGTTCAGAAATATTAGCATCATCCCCTATAGCTACCGAAAAAACAGTCAGTTTTTTATTGCGAGATAACGCATTTACTTTTGAAACAACATCATCTATGGCATCTGTTGGTTCTCCATCACTCATTAAAACAAGCCAAGGTTGATAATAATCCACGCCTTTGCGAGAGTATTTGTTTTTTCTTTCTTCAAGTAATGCTAATGCTCGCTCTACACCTGCGCCCATTGATGTTACTCCACTAGCATTTAGCATCGTAACGGACTGATAGTCAACACTAGCAAAATTAGCAATCGTTTCTACCCTAGAATTAAATGAAACGATTGATAATTCAACAGAATATCGAGCAACTTCATCATTTTTAATCGCCTCAAAAAAATATTTAACCCCCCCTATTGAGTTCATGAATAGGTTTCCCTTGCATTGAACCACTCGAATCAAGACATAAACAAACAGGTAGTCTTGTTGTTGGGTTTTCAATCAAATCT
>JAGLBQ010000239.1 GCA_023146675.1 Cocleimonas sp.
ACAGGGGCAGCATTCGTCGCTATTCCACAGATTCCACCGCGTAATGTTGCTTGGTTTAAATCAGGTAAATGGGTGCATTTGGCTAAAATTGCTTTTGAAAAGTACTTTATCCGCAAGATGAAGAAAGGTAGCTCTGAGCCATTCTACGAGAAATCCATTTTGAAAATGATGGGTATCAACAGATTGAAATAATCATTTAGGGTTATTAGGTTTAGGGTAAACTACGGCGGCAAATATCATGTTGGTATTTGCCGTTTTTTTATGTGTGGATAGATAAATGGGTAAGCAATTATGGAATTAGCAGAAAATATTAAAGAAACAGTACAACGAGCATTAGCCGAAGATATTGGTAGTGGTGATGTTACCGCTGCATTAATTGATCCTAATCAGACATCAGAAGCCAGTGTTATTTGTCGTGATATTGCCATCTTGGCAGGTAAAGACTGGTTTGATGAAGTGTTTAGACAACTTGATGAGAGTATCAAAATAGAATGGAATTATTATGATGCAGATGTCATAGAAGCAGGCGCAACGCTTTGTACTCTGTCAGGAAATTCCCGTGCATTACTCAGCGGTGAGCGAGTCGCACTTAACCTATTACAAATCCTATCAGCCACCGCAACCCAGACAGACCGTTATGCCGAGCTAATTGGCGGATTCCATGGGCGTATTTTAGATACCCGTAAAACATTGCCAAATTTACGCCAAGCGCAAAAATATGCAGTCACCTGTGGTGCAGGAAAAAACCATCGTATGGGACTGTATGACATGGTATTGATAAAAGAAAATCATATTATGGCGGCAGGTTCGATCACTAAAGCTATTGAAAAAGCACGGGAACTGCATCCTACACTGCAAATTGAAATTGAAACCGAAAATCTGGAAGAGTATGCAGAAGCAAGTGCTGCTAATCCAAATATTATTATGTTGGATAATTTTAGCATTGATGATCTACGAACTGCTGTTGAACAAAATGAAGGCAAGTCAATAAAACTCGAAGCATCAGGCAATATCACCTTGAAAAATGTACGCAATATTGCAGATACAGGCGTTGATTTTATTTCCATAGGGGAAATTACCAAAAATATTAAAGCGATTGATTTATCTATGCGTTTTAGCAAGCCAAATTAATCGATTGAAAATAAAATAGTGACCTCCCGTATTCCGCTTAGGCTGTATACGGGCTACGTTTACAGATAAAAGTCACAGGTTGACCCACTACCTAATCATTAATCCATTTACTTACACTTGCTAATGCGAAAAAACAATCATCTAAAAAATCCTTTACCCATACGTGATGGTGTAAGTGCCAGTCGGGTCTGGCTTCCAGAAGGAAATTGGATATTAATGCTGGATTTTTTAGTCGAAAAATTTCCCTATATCAGCAAACAAGCGATGCAAGGGAGAATGCAGCAAGGTGAAATAATGGATAGCGAAGGCAACCATTATTATCCTGATAGTTCTTATCGTGCCAATCGGCATGTGTTTTATTATCGTGAACTACACAATGAAACAGAGATTCCCTTTGAAGCCTCTATCCTGTATCAAGATGAACATATCGTAGTTGCGGATAAACCACATTTTTTACCCGTTGTTCCCGCAGGTCGATTTTTGCACCAAACATTATTAGTGCGCTTGAAAAATCAACTTAAGTTAGATGAATTAACCCCCATTCACCGCATTGATCGAGAAACCGCTGGGGTTGTCATGTTTTGTATTAATCCTAACAGTCGTGGTCGTTATCAATCTTTATTCCAGCAACGTAAAATCAATAAAAGTTATCAAGCCATCGCAGGCTATAACCCACAAATGCAACAACGTTCCCTTCCCTTTATCCATCGCAGTAAAATGGTAAAAGGTGAGCCTTTTTTCCGTATGCAAGAAGTGGCAGGAGAACCTAACTCTGAAACTAGCATTGATATCATTGAGGTACATAAAGCGCTAGCTTTGTATGATTTAAAACCCGTTAGCGGACGACAGCATCAACTTCGTGTCCACCTTGCTAGCCTTGGCTGTCCTATCCTACATGACCCTTTCTATCCCGAATTACAGCCTTGTAAAGGTGATGATTTCAGTAAACCATTGCAACTGCTGGCTAAGTCTATTGCCTTTATTGATCCTATTAGTCATGAAGCACGCTATTTTGAAAGTCAGCGGACATTAGATTGGCTTTGAGGTATTAAGTGTGGGTTCTTTTCCTATGAGGAAAGAGCTTATACTATGCACTTCCAACTTGAATACTAATCACCTCATGCTAACCAACCTAACCGTTAAAATTCATCCTCAAATTGCAGATATTTCCAAAGAGCAGTGGAATTCTTTAGTTAATGATAATCATCCTTTCATCAAACATGAATTTTTGCACGCAATGGAGAAATACCAGTGCGTAGGCAGTGATTTTGGCTGGATTCCTTGCCATATGGCTGTCTATCAACGTAATGATCAGGGTGAGCAATTAATTGCCGCTATGCCGCTCTATCAAAAATACAACTCTTATGGAGAGTTTGTTTTTGATAATAGTTGGGCGCAGGCATGGCAACAGCAGGGAATGTCCTATTATCCTAAATTAGTCTCAGCAACCCCTTATACCCCTGCTAATGGACAGCGCTTACTGTGCAAAAAGGAACATCAAAAACAGGTGTATCCCTTAATGTTAAATGCATTCCAAGACATTATCGCAACAGGTGATTTTAGTGGTGTGCATATTTTATTCCCGCAAATAGATGAACAGGATTGGCTGGAAACAAATAAGCCCTTAATTCGTCATGACTGCCAATTTCACTGGTTTAATCAACACTATCAGTCTTTTGATGATTTTTTGGCAACATTGACCGCAAAAAAGCGTAAAAATATTCGTCAAGAGCGACGAAAAATAGATCAGCAGACGGTTAGTTTTCGTATTTTAAATGGGCATAGCGCAACGGATGCTGATTGGGATACCTTTGCCTATTTTTACAAAAAAACGTTTGATGAAAAATGGGGAACCGCCACCTTTAATCTAGGATTTTTTAAACAAATAGCCCAGACCATGCCAGAGCAAATTATCTTAATTTTAGCGGATCAGAAAGATCGCTGTATTGCAGGCGCATTATTATATAAAAGTGATCATACACTGTACGGACGGCATTGGGGGTGCAGTGAAGGACTTGATGGGTTGCATTTTGAAACCTGTTTCTATCAAGGAGTTGAAGTTGCAATACAACAAGGTTTACAAACCTTTGAGCCTGGCGCACAGGGGGAACATAAAATCGCGCGTGGTTTTATCCCTGTATTGACACGCTCTAGCCATTTTATGCAAGACAATCCTTTTCAAACATCATTAGAAAATTTCGTAAAACATGAGCGCGATGCAGTTAAAGCGTATATAAAAACCTGTCAGCAGCGATCACCTTATAGGAAAACCAAATGAAAAAGCCCTTTGCAGGCTCTTGCGAACAAAACCAAGACCCTATTCTTAACGTGATTCAGCCTTTATTAAAAGAGTGTCAAAGTGTACTAGAAATTGGTAGTGGGACAGGACAGCATGCGGTCTATTTTGCAGGTAAAATGCCACATCTACACTGGCAAACCAGCGATCGTGTTGAAAACCATCAGGGAATCAATGCATGGTTGCAAGAGACTCATAATGCTAATATTTATCCACCTCTTACACTTGATGTGAGTAAGGATCCGTTTCCAAAACAGCCATTCGATGCCATTTTTAGCGCCAATACACTGCATATTATGAGTAAAAATGATGTTAGTGCCTTTTTTCAGAATATCACCACCTGTATGAAAGCAGGGAGCATCCTACTTGCCTATGGTCCATTTAACTATAACGGTGAATATACCAGTGACAGCAATGCTCAATTTGATCGTTGGCTAACATCACGTGATATTAACAGCGGCATTAAAGATATTGAATGGCTTAATGAGTTGGCAGATGCCATTGGATTGGAGCGTGTCGATGATTACGCCATGCCTGCTAATAACAGGATGCTTTATTGGAAAAAACTGTAAAATTTAAGATCAACCCAATTGAATTTATCCAGTGAGGATTCTTGATTTAACCCACTCTTTTGTTGAATATTTACCCCGTCATATTTGACACGCCTTAAGTTGGTAGCCAGATTATTGTTATCAGAATTACTTTTTTCGTATCTACACATTTTTCATGGTAATCTTTTCTGATTGAAACGTAGCTAAGTAATCTAAATGACTAATAAAATATTTGCCGACCTAGATCATCAAATCGTGCTAGCAACTCAAGCAGGGTTGCCACTTGATCCACAACCTTATCACCGAGTAGCCGAACAATTAGGGGTTGAAGCCTCTCTCATTCAATCTCGCATGCAGCAAATGCTTGATGATGGACGTATTCGCCGCCTTGCCGCCGTTCCTAATCACTATAAGCTGGGTTATGTTGCTAATGGTATGTCAGTATGGAATGTACCTAATGAAACAATAGATGAATTGGGTGAAAAATTGGGTGCTTTGGATTATGTTAGCCACTGCTACCGCCGTCCTCGCTATCTACCTGAATGGCCATATAATCTCTTTGCAATGGTGCATGGTATGGATCGTGATGAGGTAAGAGAGAAAGTTAGCCAGATTGCCACGCTATTAGGCGATTCAGATCAAGGTCATGAAATCCTCTTTAGTACTAAAATCCTTAAAAAAACTGGAATGCGTTTTAAGAGGTAAATTATGTTCCGAATCAGTCAATACATGAAGCAAGTTCACCAGCCAACCCCGTTAGGTTCAAAACGTAATCCACTTGGACCCGTGGTTATTTGGAATTTAATCCGACGTTGTAATCTCACCTGTAAACATTGCTATTCTGTCTCCGCAGATAAGCATTTTCCGAATGAATTAAGTACCGATAAGATTTTGGACACTATGGTGGACTTAAAGCAATTTGGAGTACCCGTACTCATTCTTTCAGGTGGTGAGCCACTGATGCACCCTGATATTTTTGATATATCTGCACGTGCTAAGGAGCTAGGATTTTATGTTGGGCTATCAACCAATGGTGTCCTTATTAATGAGGATAATATCCAGCAAATAGTCGATGCAGACTATAATTATGTTGGTATTAGTATTGATGGTATGCGTGAGACTCATGATAAATTTCGTCGCATGGAAGGTGCATTTGATGGGGCAATGAAGGGTATTCGCCTTTGTCGTGAACGTGGGCTAAAAGTTGGCTTACGTTTCACCATGACGCAGGATAACTTTGCTGAACTACCTGATTTATTGCAATTATTAGAGGATGAAGATATTGATAA
Organism: Cocleimonas sp.; assembly: GCA_023146675.1. Taxonomy (GTDB): domain Bacteria; phylum Pseudomonadota; class Gammaproteobacteria; order Thiotrichales; family Thiotrichaceae; genus JAGLBW01. The sequence continues at coordinate 5,268 of JAGLBQ010000239.1, forward strand.
ATTTTATTTCTCACATTTAAATTATGCAGGTCGTGGCGATAAAAATCGTAAAGATGATGTTGTACATCAGCGTACCCGTGAGGCAATGGATTTACTGTTTGATGCCTGTATGAAATCAGTGCAACAAGGGGGTAGTAAGGAATTTGTAACAGGTAATAATGATGCCGATGGTGTGTATTTATTGCACTGGATACGCAAACACTATCCAGATCAAGCAGAAGCGATGAAGGCGCGTTTAGAGCAATGGGGGGGCAATAGCTCAGGCGTTAATATTGCCAATATTGACACACTTGGTAATGTGCATCCTGATACTATGTGGTGGAATTACAATCTTGGTAATATAAAAGATCGTCCTTTTTCAGATATTTGGATGGATACCAGTGATCCGCTAATGGCAGGGCTAAAAGCCACACCTCGTCCATTAAGAGGGCGTTGTAGTGTGTGTAAAGAATTTTCTATCTGTGGTGGCAATACCCGCACCCGTGCATTTCAAATGACCGATGACCCGTGGTGGGAAGATCCAGGTTGTTATCTTACCGATAAAGAATTAGGGATTGATGCTAGCCTTATTCGTGGACAAAAACCTAAGCCGATTGGGTTAAAAGTACGTGAAATTCGTTTTGCGAGCTAAGGTAAATAGGTAGTTGCAAGTTTTTGGCTAAACTTGTGATACTTCCCTAATCCCTAATGAATAACACTTTTTCAAAGCGAAACCCAAAAATAAAGGATAGAGTAGCCTGCTTATGCGGGCTGTGCAATACTGAAAATAACAAGAGTAAATCGAAACTCTAAATTTCTCGTAGTAACGTAACAAGAAAAATGCATACTGTAATTTCCCTAATGGATATGCGCGCCCTTCTCTAAACATTATTTACATCTAACGTTCACTTTAGTACATCAAGCACAAATCCATCTATCATATTAAGAAGACCTCTTAATAATCTCCCCATTAGCATAATTTTACATGCTTAATTATCAATCTTTTTCTGCTTATTTTTATATCTCTAATTATCGCGGTAGTAATCAGAGGAGGAACGGAATATGTCGTATCTATCTGCTGATAGGTGGGGATTCTATAATCAATTAATCGCTTCATACTTTATCCATGCTTAAGCGTTCCTTAATGTAATAAGGAAATCGGCAGAAAATTAGTAATTTGATGTAATGATTTCTTACTAGCCTTCTCGCCACCCAGCAAACTAAGGAAGGAACGCGCATAAATAATCCAAATAAATAATTGATACAAAAGAAGGGAAGTATGATGCGTAATAAAAAATCCTATCAATGGGCTTATCTGCCTATCGTATTGAGTTCTGTTGCTATTTTAGTAACTCAAGTAAACGCTACACCTAAGCAATATAAACAAGCTCAACAGGTGAAAAATCTTAATTATAACTATGTTGGTGGTGGCTCTAATGTTGGCATTAGTATCAATGATGAGGGTGATACTACTTTTGATGTTAATGCGGTGTTGTCGGAAGATAAAGACAGCATGACTAGCGGTGGATTATGGGGTGGCGTTAATCTGAGTGATGATGCGGATGTGCATTCTGGTGGGGTGCGTTTGGATCATAACTGGGTGGTGCGTGATAAGCAGGGTAAGGCGGATCATGTTAATAAAATTTACGGTGCTTATGATCGTGATAAGAATGATCATGCTAAAGGGACGGTTGGCTTTGGTCAGGAAACGGAGTCTAGTTTCTGGGAAGGTCATGCTAGCAAAGGTTTATCTAGCAAGAAAAATGTAGCGACAGGCTCAACTACATCAGCGAAAGCCTATGATTATGGTGTTGGTGCTAGTGTTGGTACCTATATGACAGATTCTAATATTCGTGTGCGTGGCGGTGTTGATTATCAGTGGGGTGATGAGCAAGGTTATGATGAGGATGAAGCAACTTTATTATCACTTTCTGCGGGTGTTGAGAAATTCTTCCAAGGCACACCCCATAGTGTGGGTGTGGATGTTGCTGCAAACAAAAAAAGTGGTGGTTATGATAATCAATCTGATCATAAATCGGTACGTGGTAATGTGAGTTATCGCTATAACTTTGCTGGAGATAGTACTTTCCAGCCTGATAGACGTTATCGCCGTGTGCGTGTTGAGATGGCAGGGAAAGGTCGTCCTGCTCGTTATGAGAAGAAAGCGGTTTATGCGAAGCGTACCAAAAAAGTGCCTGTTTATGGCAAGCGTACAACCAGAGTACCTGTTTATGGTAATAAGACGGTTAAAGTACCTTATAAGCAATTAGTTAAGAGTACGATGGAGCTAGAAGGTCAAACTTTCTTTAAGTTGAATCGTTCTGATTTGATTCCTTCGGCTCAGCAGCGTTTAAAACAGATTGCAGCACAAATTCGTAAGAATGGTTATAAAGGTGCAATTCGTATTACGGGCAATACCTGTAAGTTGGGTGATACGCAGTATGATCAGCGTTTGTCAGAGCAACGAGCAGGTGTTGTACGAGCATTCTTGATTAAAGAAGGCTTTAATTCGCGACATTTAATTGCGCGAGGTGTGGGTAAATCAAATCCAAAATACCCAACTACCCCAGATCAGGACTTTAAGAATCGTCGTGTTGATATTGAATATGTTTCAGAAAAATCAATCTATAAAAAGGGCTACCGTAATGTAACTAAGCGTGTGCAAACGGGAACTCGCAAGATTACTAAAAATGTTCGTACAGGTACACGTAAAGTAACCAAGAGAGTTAAAGTAGGTCATAAGCGCGTTATGGTTGATAAAGGCGCGGCTGGAACACCACGGGTTGTCTGGAGAACAGAGGTTATTCCTACAGCACCTACTTGGATCAAGCGTGCATTGCATAACACGATTAAACATAGTCGCCGTGTTGATACTTATTTGACGACTGCGGGTGAAACGTTCACTCAGGAAACGACAACTATCACTGCTCCAGATTTAACAGACACAATTAAGCAAGGAACAAGTTATATTGTTAATGTGGTTACTGTTTCTAGTGGTGAAGGTGTAACTCTACAAAACGTTACCCAAGGTGCAAATGGTAGCGTTGCAAAAGGAGAAAATGAAGGTGAGTTAGTCTACACACCTAATGCGGCTTTTTTTGGTACCGATAGTTTTACTTACACCGTAGTCGATAAGAACGGTAATACTGCGACAGCAACAATCACCATTACCGTAACGAATAATGGTGGAACTGGTGGAACTGGTGGAACTGGTGGAACTGGTGGAACTGGTGGAACTGGTGGAACTGGTGGAACTGGTGGAACTGGTGGAACTGGTGGAACTGGCGGAACTGATGGAACTGATGGAACTGACGGAAATTGTTGTACTGTGAATATCCCCGTTAATATTAGTCAATCAGGAGATTCGTTTACAGCTCTTGGCGAAGGTGATAGTAGAACCATTATTAGTGCCACAGCTTCTGCTGGCTATATCGAAGTTGACACAGGAGATACATCATTGCATTCACTGTATTTCGAGCCTGATGGTTATGTTGGAACAGCAACCATTACCTATACGTTGTCAGATGGTAGTAGTAGAACTATTTCAATTGAGTGTTATGCGGACTAAACACAATTAATTTAGGTTGTTAAGCGAGCAAGGAAGCTTGCAGGAACGTCACTACAGAAATGTTGTGGCGTTTTTTTTTGCATAGAAAAAAATTGAATATATATTGAGCATAAGTTACTGATAAGTGCAAGAGCGAAAGGTTATTAAAAAAACTTATATCAATTGTTGACTAATTAAGCATATGCAAATATACTTAATTTATAACTTGGAATAACAAAACTTATAAAGACTTTTCTTATATAGATAATAAATTTTAAGTTAATGAATTGTAAATAATTTACATTATAGATTTTTTATTGAATAACCAATGGGCTTAGCTTAAAGTTTATGCTAAAAGGATATTTAATAAAATTTTCTTATTAACTCTAATAATAAAACATTAGAGCTGATGAGAAAATTATCACAATTAGGGGAATCGCTATGGAAAACTATATTCTTGCCGCATGGTTAGGTGGGCTATTAATGGGCATATTTGTTGTTATGCACTTTGTCATCATTGGTCGTGGGGTTGGTGGCTCAACGGGATTTGTCTGCGCAGTCAAACGAAGTAGTAAATCGAAATCCATGTTTTTTGGTTATGACCTAGACCCACTAAAATTCTTCTTCTCGCTTGGATTGCCAATCGGCGGGTTGATTCATCTCTTATTTATCCAAGATGGTAGTTTTGCCTTTAGTTTTGATATGGGTATATATGATGATGTTTTGCCAAGCAATGACATACTTAAAGCCTTAATGCTAGTTGCTGGTGGCGCATTATTAGGTATTGGTGCACGTATGGCTGGAGGTTGCACTTCAGGTCATGCATTGGCGGGAGGGGCTCTATTAAACCCTGTGAGCTTGGTTATAGCAGGGCTATTTTTTGCGACAGCGATTGGTGTTGCTCAACTATTATTCTACGTATTTTAAACGACTGGGGGCAAAAAGATGAAACAGATAACACGTATGAAAAAGAGTAATACAGAGCTAAAGATAGAAGTAGAAGAGCAAATGTATTTACCTTTGCTTAAGATTCTATCTATGATTTTAGGCATTGTGTTTGGAATGCTGTTGGTCAGCATTGGTGGTACAACCTTTGATGTAATGGCGGGAATGTTTCTATTTGAAAATTTTCAACTTCCCATTGTGTTGAGTCTAGCGGTTGCGACAAGTGCAGCAGGGATGTATTTAGTAAAAAGGATGAAGGCAAGAAGTATTGTTTCACAAAAGAAAATCACTTTTGGTGCAGTGCCATTCTCTCGTAGAGCCATTATTGGTGCCTTATTCTTTGGTACAGGGTGGGCATTAACAGCCTCTTGTCCAGGGACAGCAATGGTAATGATTGGTGAAGGTAAATTGACAGGATTATTTGTTGTTGCTGGTATTATTGGAGGAACCATTGCATTTGGTTATTTTAATCGAAATGCACGGTAACGATTCCGCTTGTACTGACTCATTATGAAGATAAAAAAACGGGACTTTTGTCCCGTTTTTTTATGGATGAGAGATTGAGCTACTTAATCGTCGGCATAAAACAGTTTTACTAAAAATAATATAATCATGATCTTAAATTGTTCAGATCTCAGATCAAAATAGAATTATTGAGAGATGCTTGAAAAATTAACAAGATTGGGAGTTATTTAGTACAGCCTTAACAGGCTTAAAACTGTTTCGATGCTCAGAAATAGCACCGTATTTAAGCAGAGCTTCCCTGTGTTTTTTAGTTGGATAGCCCTTGTGTGTCGCAAAGCCATATTCAGGATAACGCTTATCTAGGGCGATCATTTCAGCATCGCGTGCTACTTTGGCAATAATGGAGGCAGCACTAATAGCGGCTATTTTACTATCACCTTTAATAATAGCTTCCATTGAATAATCCAAGTCAGGCGGACAACGATTGCCGTCTATTTGTAGATGATCTGGTTTTATTGATAATGTCTCTACAGCGCGCTTCATGGCTAGGAAGGTGGCTTGCAGAATATTGATAGTATCAATCTCTTCTGCTTCAGCTCTCCCTATTCCCCATGATAGCGCTTTCTCTTTTATCTCTAAAGCGAGTGCTTCACGCCTTTTTGCAGTGAGTTTTTTAGAGTCAGCTAAGCCTTCAATGGGATTATTCGGATCGAGAATAACAGCTGCTGCCACTACTGCCCCGACTAATGGTCCACGTCCTACCTCGTCTACACCTGCTATTAGTTTGCTCAAAATATTCCTATTCCTTTAGTTTTACTATCTGACTGAAAAATTAAAATGCCGACTCTTTCTTTTTATGCATTTATTCAACTGTTACTGATTTAGCTAAATTCCTTGGCTTATCAACGTCGGTTCCTTTAAACAAAGCCACATGATAGGAGAGTAACTGCAAAGGAATGGTATAAACAATAGGTGCTAGAATTTCTGGTACTTCATCCATTTCAATGATATGCAGATTATCTTTTTCTGCTATTCCAGCCTTTTTATCTGCAAATAAATACAATACACCACCACGGGAGCGTACTTCTTCAAGATTGGATTTTAGTTTTTCAATCAAGCGTGTATTCGGTGCGACGGCAATAATGGGCATTTCATTATCAACCAACGCTAATGGTCCATGCTTTAATTCACCTGCGGGATAGGCCTCTGCATGGATATAGGAAAGTTCTTTAAGCTTCAGTGCACCTTCCATTGCAATAGGATATTGATCACCACGACCAAGAAAGAGTGCATGATGTTTTTCAACAAAATGCTCCGCTAATTGTTCGATTTCTTTTTCTTGCTCAATAGCTCGTTCCACAAGAATCGGTAATTTTTTTAGATTGCTGACAATATTTTCTACCACGTGTAATGTGTCACCATTCACTTGTGCTAATAGTCCAACTAATAACTGCAAACAAACCAACTGAGTTGTAAAGGCTTTGGTTGATGCGACGCCAATTTCTGCGCCTGCTACGGTGAGTAATGAAAAATCTGATTCACGAATCAAGGAGCTTTCGGGAACATTGCAAATAGTCAGTGTTGCGAGTGCATTGTTTTCTTTTGCTTTTTCTAACGCTGCCAATGTATCCGCTGTTTCACCTGATTGAGAGATGGTGACAAATAAAACACCATCACGTTTAGGCTGACGACGATAGCGATATTCACTGGCAACTTCTACATTACATGGCAGGTCAGTCATGCTTTCTAACCAGTATCGCGCGGTTAATCCTGCATGATAGCTAGTTCCGCAGGCAATAATTTGTACTTCTTTAACCTGTGCTAGGGTTTCTAAAACATTTTCACCTTCAATACATTGATTAATACTATCCCGACCTAAGCGACCTTCTAAGGTTTTTTGTATTGCTTGGGGTTGTTCATGGATTTCTTTATGCATATAGTGGCGATATTCACCCAGATCGGAGTCTAAGGAACAAGCTTTTGATTCGATAATCGGTCTTTCTACGGCGTTACCTTCCTTATCAAATATCTCAATCTTATAGCGAGATAATTTTACTAGGTCGCCATTTTCCAGATAAATAAAGCGATTGCTAACAGGTAGCATTGCTTGCACATCTGAGCCAATAAAGTGTTCACCCAAACCCACACCAATAATCAATGGGCTGCCTTCACGTACTGCAATCAAAGTGTCTGGCTCAAGAGGTGAAATGACTCCTAGTGCATAAGCTCCTCGTAATTGTTTAATTGTAATTTTTACAGCATCGAACAAGGATGCTTCCAGCTCCAGATTTTCATCAATCAGATGTGCAATGACTTCGGTATCTGTTTCAGATTTAAACTCATAGCCTTTGGCAATAAGTTGCTCACGTAACGCTTCATAATTCTCAACAATACCGTTATGCACCACTGCAACACGATTATTACTCATATGAGGGTGTGCATTGTGCTCAGCTGGTTCGCCGTGGGTTGCCCAACGTGTATGCGAAATACCGATTGTTCCTCGTACAGATTGTTGTTGTAATTTTTCTTCAAGTGCTATAACACGCCCTAAAGATCTAGTGCGCTGAATCAGGTTATCTGAATCCAGTAACGCCACACCTGCTGAATCATAACCTCGATATTCTAAACGCCGTAAACCTTCTAATAATATCTCTGTTACGGGTCGTTGCGCAATTGCGCCGACAATGCCACACATAGGGTATTCCTCTAATTTTAATTTTTTGTTTGCCTAACTGGGCGCTTCCAGCCTTTAATCGTCACTTGCTTGGCACGACTAAACGTCAGTTTATTATCAGGTGTATTTTTAGTAATCGTTGAGCCCGCCCCAATAGTTGCTCCTGCTCCAATGTTTACGGGTGCTACTAGCTGTGAATCAGAGCCAATAAAGGCATTATCACCAATAACAGTTTCAAATTTATTGGTACCATCGTAATTGCAGGTAATCGTTCCTGCACCAATATTAACATCCGCCCCCATTGTCGTATCACCAATATAGGATAAGTGGCTTACCTTGCTGCCCTTGCCTATCGTTGATTTCTTGATTTCAACAAAATTCCCAACTTTAGCATTGTCTTTTAAGACAGCTTCAGGGCGCAATCTTGCAAAAGGTCCGACATCGCAGTTTTTACCTACAGAGGCATTTTCTAGGACTGAATTTGACTTAATAGTTGCATTATCATCAATGGTGGAGGCGGTAATCACACAACCTGATTCAATCGTGACATTATTTCCTAATCTCACATCACCGATAAAGAGAGTATTAATATCAATAAAGACATCTTTACCCACGCTCAGATTGCCTCTGACATCGACTCGCGCAGGATCAGCGAGTGAAACACCTGACAGCATTAATTGATTCGCTTGCGCTTTTTGATATTCACGCTCAAGCTGTGCTTGTTGAATGCGATCATTGACCCCTTGAACCTCCATTGCATCATCGCAAATTACCGCTTCAACACTTCCACCTTCCGCGACTGCTGAGGCAATACAGTCTGTTAAGTAGTATTCTCCTTGTGCATTATCAGGGCTTAGTAGGGATAGCCAGCGCTTTAGATCCTTCCCCTTAGCGGCGATAAAGCCTGTATTGATCTCTGCTATTTTTTTAGTTTCTGCATCCGCATCTTTATCTTCGGTTATACCTTGTATCGTCCCTTGGGCATTTCGAACAATACGACCATAACCAGCAGGATCATCAAGCACCGTAGTTAATACGGTTAAATCAGCATGATATAGTGCATCAACAAGTGCTTGTAACGTCTCGGCTTTAATGAGGGGGACATCACCGTAGGCTATAATCACAACACAGTCATCATCAATTAAAGTACGTGCTTGATCAACCGCATGTCCCGTGCCTTTTTGTTCTGTTTGCACCACCCAATCAATCGTATCATTGGCAATGGTTTCTTTAACCAACTCACCACCATGCCCATAAACAACGGTGATATTAGCTGAACTATCATTGGTTGATAACAACGTCTGACAACTATTGATAACATGCTGCAACATCGGCTCTCCGCCAAT
>JAGLBQ010000024.1 GCA_023146675.1 Cocleimonas sp.
CAGTCTGGCAAGGTTTCTTTTTCAATCACCAATGAATGATAACGTGTCGCTTCAAATGGATTACTTAGACCAGAAAATACACCCGTATTGTTATGATGCATCATAGAGGTTTTGCCATGCATTACTTCTTTAGCATGGATAATGTTGCCACCAAATGCTTGCCCAATGGACTGATGTCCTAAACAAACGCCAAATAGTGGTAATTTTCCTGCATAGTGCTTGATAACATCCAGAGAAATACCCGCTTCTGTTGGTGTACATGGGCCAGGAGAGATAATAATACGCTCTGGTGCAAGTGTCTCAATCTCCCCAATGCTTATTTCATCATTACGTTTTACGATGACATCAGCGCCTAACTCGCCTAAATATTGCACTAGGTTGTAGGTGAATGAGTCGTAATTATCGATCATTAATATCATAGTCTTATCCTCCTACTTGTGAGCGCCATCAATGCCAGCAACGGCTTGTTCAACGGCTTTAAAAACAGCACGGGCTTTATTCATGGTTTCTTTCCACTCTAGGTCAGGAACGGAATCATAAACAATCCCCGCACCTGCTTGAATATTGAGAATATTATCCTTAATAACGGCGGTACGAATCGCGATGGCAGTATCCATATTGCCATTCCAGCCAAGATAGCCAACCGCGCCTGAGTAGATGCCACGCTTTACTGGCTCTAATTCATCAATAATTTCCATTGCGCGAATTTTAGCCGCTCCGCTCACTGTGCCTGCGGGAAAAGTGGCGCGTAATACATCAATAGCAGTTAGTTCAGGTATGATCTTTCCAATCACATTAGAGACGATATGCATCACATGCGAGTAGCGTTCGATAAACATTTTATCCGTCAGTTCAACGGTACCTATTTGGCTAACACGCCCTGCATCATTGCGTCCTAAATCAATTAGCATTAAGTGCTCTGCTAGTTCTTTAGGGTCACTTAATAGTTCTTCTTCCATTTCCTTATCATGGGCTTCATCGCGTCCACGTTTGCGGGTTCCTGCAATGGGGCGCACGGTAATTTCATCCTCTTCCAAGCGCACTAATATTTCGGGTGAGGAACCAACAATTTGAAACTCATCCAGATTAAGAAAATACATATAAGGGGATGGATTGAGCGAGCGCAATGCGCGGTATAAATCTAGAGGGGGGGCTTTAAACGGTATGCTCAGGCGTTGCGATAACACAACTTGCATAATATCGCCTGCAACAATGTATTCTTTTGCACGCTTAACCGCCTCTTTATAGCCCTGTTCACTAAAGCCAGAGGTAAAGTCTGATTCGCTAACAGTTTGTGATAATTTTGCTGGCTGATAACCACGAATAGGTTCGTGTAACATTCGTTCTAAATAGTCTAAACGCTTCTGTGCATGGTTATATTCATCTGCTTTCGCATGGACAATCAGAAATAGCTTGCCTTTAAGGTTATCAAATACCACGACTTCATCTGAAAGCATCAGTAAAATATCAGGCGTGTTAATAGAGTCTTCTTTGATGGGTTTTTGGGCTAATTTTGGCTCGATATAACGAATAATGTCGTAGCCGAAATAGCCCACTAAGCCACCTGTAAAAATGGGCATTCCGTCAATTTCAGGGACTTTAATGTGTTGTTGATACTCTTCAATCCACGCCAATGGATCTGCTACGGTTTCAGAGCTGATAACTTGATAATTTCTAGTTACTTCAACGTGCTGATCATTAACACGAATAATTGTTTTGGCAGGCAAGCCAATAATAGAATAACGACCCCATTTTTCACCGCCTTGAACGGATTCAAATAAATAGGAATAGGGTGCATTGGCAAGTTTTAGATAGGTGCTAAGAGGAGTATCAAGGTCTGCTAGTACTTCACGCATGATTGGAATGCGGTTAAAACCTTGGTGTAGATAATTTTCAAATGTTTCTTTATTCATCAGAATAAACCTGTATAAAAATATGTAGCCTAATTAAAGGCAGCAAAAAGCAGTTGTAACGAAAGGGTTTAGTTACACCATCGCCAACTTTGTTTATGATTTTTATACAGGTCTATTTTCATTCAATCAATCTCTGAGTAGGGCAGGAGAATGCCCACCTTTTAACTTATTTTATCAAGTCTTTTAATTCGATCATAGAGTCTATCACAGCATCGGGATCATAGTTATTAATATCCTCGCCATGATTGTAACCATATGACATACAGATAATATCAAAGCCCGCAGCACGAGCGGCTTTAACATCTGATTTAGAATCACCTAACATTAAGGATTGCTTTGGGTCAACACCTAGCTTTTCAGCAGAGTACAATAAAGGCAATGGATCAGGTTTTTTCCTATCGAGCGTATCACCGCTAACAATAATCTCAAACTCATCAACAATGCCAAGATCTGTCAGAATAGGAATGGTAAAACGCTCATCCTTGTTGGTTACACAGCCGACTTTAAGATCAAGTGATTTAAGATAGGCTAAACCTTCTTTAACACCCTCATAAAGCCCACTACGTTTGGCATTATTATCGGCATAAAGTGCATTGAAAATCGGCATACCTTTGTCAAATAATGCAGTATCGTGTGCCGCATCAAGATCATTAGCAACCGCGCGTTCCATTAAACGTATCACGCCATTACCAACCCATTGACGAACCGTTGATTCACCGCGAACAGGTAGACCAATCTCTTTCATGGTCTCATCCACACACCATGCAAGATCAGGAACAGAATCGACTAATGTGCCATCGACATCAATCATCACTAACTTAGGGGTAAATATAGTTGCCATTAAACTTCTGCCGCTGCTAATTCTTTACGGAATTCAGTAATGATTGTTTCATAGTCATTCGCATCATTTGAATTTTTTGCACCAAAGATAGCCGAACCTGCAACAAACATATCTGCGCCCGCTTCTTTAATTTCACGGATATTATTAGCCTTAACACCCCCATCAACTTCAAGGCGAATATCGTAACCAGAATCATCAATTAGTTTACGTACTTCTCTCAGCTTATCGAGTGTTGATGGGATAAAGCTTTGACCACCGAATCCTGGGTTGACAGACATCAACATAATCAAGTCAACTTTGTCCATAACATACTTTAATGAATCAAGTGGCTCCGCAGGGTTAAATACCAAACCAGACTTACAGCCACACTCACGAACTAACTGCAAAGAACGATCAATATGCGTGGTGGCATCAGGGTGGAACGTAATATAAGTCGCGCCAGCCTCTGCAAAATCAGGAATAATGCGATCCACAGGTTCAACCATAAGATGGACATCAATCTCAGCCGTTACACCGTGCTTGCGTAATGCTTCGCATACCAATGGTCCAATGGTTAAATTAGGTACATAGTGATTATCCATAACATCAAAATGTACCACATCAGCGCCTGATTTTAAGACGTTATCCACTTCCTCGCCTAAGCGAGCGAAGTCAGCAGAAAGAATAGAAGGTGATATGAAATCTGTTTGTCTAGCCATGAGTGAACCCTAGTAATTAATCTGAAAAATAGGAACTTTACAGGAAAAAGAGTGGATTATCACCTCAATCTGGGAGGCTATTGGGGATACTCTTCTCTTCCTTTCGTTGTTGTTACCCCAGTTTATTATCAGCAATATGATAGTTAGGATCTTCGACAACATTAACCTCAACTAGATCGCCTGCTTTCTTTAAGAGAAGGCGGCATTCTGGTGACAAATGTAAAAGGTGAAGTCTTTTATTGGCACGTTCATAGCGTTCGGCTAGTTTGTCAATTGCCTCTATTGCTGAGTGATCCATAACACGTGAGTCTTTAAAATCGACGGTTACATCATCGGTATCATCTTTTGGGGTGAACAAATCTTGAAAATTTAACACCGACCCAAAATAGAGTGGACCGTGCAATTCATAAACTTTATCGCCCATGCGGTTAATGCGAGAGGTAACGTTAATGTCTTTTGCGTGTTCCCATGCAAATACCAGTGCAGATAAAATCACGCCTATAATAACGGCTAGTGCGAGATTATCTGAAACGACCGTGATTAGCGCAACGGATATGCCAATAAAAATATCAGGGACGGGGACTTTGCCAAATAAGCGCAAACTGCTCCATTCAAAGGTACCGATAACAACCATAAACATGACGCCAACCAGTATTGCAATGGGGATTTGTTCGAT
>JAGLBQ010000240.1 GCA_023146675.1 Cocleimonas sp.
GCTAATATAATAGGAAGTAGTTTCATGGTGTAGTATTTTTAATTATGAATCAGTTATGAAAGATATCAGTATAGAATATAATCAGTTGTTCATCAGTATTCGCTTGATAAAAGGAAAGTGCTACAACTGATTTAAAGATAGCCGATGAATTCATCTTGTTATAATATAAAGAAAGGGTAGAAAACACTTTTACGGGCTCTGCTTCGTGAAATGCTTACTCCCAAGTAATATTATTCAGGGCAAGCATTTTTCCAAAAACCATCAACCTTAAGATCAGTGCAAGCGGTGCAGGCATTAGAGTAGGTTTTATTTTCAGTTGATGGGCAGGGTGCCGTCACACAACGAACATCTGTATCTGCTTTGCCGCAAACTGGTCGAAACTCTGCTGTACAAGCTTCTGGGCGAGGTTCTTTGCATTCGGTATAAGTGCCTAAAGGCAGGGGTTTAGTCTTTGGATTTGTTGCGGTTTTTTCACTCTGACAGGCTGTTAAGAAAATCAGGATGAAAGTTCCCACAATAGATATTTTAAGATACAGTTTCATTATGTCTCCCTCTATTTTTAATACATACAGGTATCTGCATGAGTAGATAATTATAGAACAAGAAATGAAGACTGGCGTTGTCTGAATGCCTATTTAAGAAACAATGACAACTAAAGTACCCACAGGTACATTTTGATAGAAATTAATAACATCTTTATTATTCATGCGGATACAACCATGTGATGCCGGTGAGCCTAGGCGCCCTTCTTCATCGGTACCATGAATATAAATATAGCGGCGATATGAGTCTACATTGCCGCCTTTATTCTCACCTTTCTCAAGACCAGATAGCCAAAGAATACGAGTGGTTACATTATCGGCGTTACTGCGTTTGCCTGCTTCAGTAAGGATTTTTGCAATGCGCCCTGTGTTAGCGCGGGCTTTAAAAATAGTGCCTATTTTTGCATTAGAGCCATATTTTTTCTTTACGATATGTACACCAAGTGGTGTTTTATTGCTTCCTGACTTACTGCCAAGACCAAACTCAGAGGTAGAAATAGTGTATTGCTTTGTAATCATTCCATTGTGCAATAAATACTGTTTTTGCTCAGAAGCATGAATTATAACGACATATTCAGATGAGTATTGGGCAAAACGCTGCGCCAAATCATCCATAATAGGAGAAAAATAATCCTTTGGTAGACTATCTGGTGTAGTTTCTTGAGCAGAATTAATAGAAACCACACTCAGGCTAGTCGTTAGAAGCAAGGTCAATAGGAGCCATTTCATTATTTTTATTTTCTTTTGCAGCATCACTTCGTCGTTCTCTTAGTTGATTAAAATAGTCTTCTGTTTCACCTGTAATATATTTGCCTGTGAAGACAGAACAGTCAAAATTGGTTAGTTTAGGGTTGCCCTCTGTAATACAGTCAATCAAATCATCTAGTTCTTGAAAAACCAGTCTATCCGCTCCTATAGCATCAGCAACTTCAGCTTCGGTGCGTCCATGTGCGATTAACTCTTTGGCGACGGGCATATCGATACCATAAATATTTGGGTATCGAATAGCAGGGGATGCAGAGGCAAAATAGACATTTTTAGCACCTGAATCTCTCACCATCTGAACAATTTCTTGCGAAGTAGTTCCGCGCACAATGGAATCATCGACTAACATCACATTTTTATTTTTAAATTCAAGCTCAATAGGAACAAGCTTTTGGCGTACTGATTTTTTACGTTTAGCTTGACCTGGCATAATAAAAGTACGCGCAATATAGCGATTTTTAACAAAACCTTCTCGGTAGGGAATTCCCAATGTCATTGCCATTTCTAAAGCAGAGGTACGGCTTGTATCAGGAATTGGCACAACGACATCAATATCGTGATCAGTCCATTCTTTTTGCACTTTTTCAGCCAGTTTATGCCCCATTCTCATGCGTGCCTTATGAACAAAAACATCATCAATAATAGAATCAGGACGAGCAAAATAGACGTATTCAAAGATACAGGTATTGTATTGAGGATTATCCGCACATTGTTTGGTGTGGACTTCACCTTTTAAGGTAATATAAATAGCTTCACCTGGTTCTATATCTCTAACAATTTCATACCCTTGGGTTAGAAGAGAGACACTTTCTGAAGCCAGTATATGACTCGTGCCATTTTTTGTTTCACGCTTACCATAAATCAATGGACGGATACCATTAGGATCACGAAAACCAACTAAGCCATCACGGGTAATCATAGCCGTAACGGCATAGGCTCCAAGGCAGCGTTTATGCACGACTGAAACGGCTTCAAAAACATTCTCAGGGCTAATACGATAAACATCTTGTTTTTGCAGCTCTTGAGCAAAGATATTTAGCAGAATTTCAGAGTCAGAATCGGTATTAATATGACGACGATCTTGACGAAACATTTCTTTTTTAAGCTCGGCATCATTCGTGAGATTGCCGTTATGCGCCATACTGATGCCATAAGGGGAATTGACATAAAAAGGTTGAGCTTCAGAGGCGGAGGATGATCCAGCGGTAGGATAACGTACATGACCAATCCCCATGTTGCCTTGTAACATCAGCATATGTTGAGAATGAAACACATTGCTAATTAAGCCGTTATCGCGCTGACTATAAAGACGTTTGCCATCGCTGGTAACAATTCCAGCGGCATCCTGTCCTCGGTGTTGAAGTACTGATAAACCATCAAAAATTGCTTGGTTAACAGGCTCTTGACTAACAATACCTATAATTCCACACATGGGGGATTTACTCGTTATGTTGCTGGACTAGTGGTTGCTTCAGGTTCTGCAGGAAGTTGTAAATATTCATCAAACTCGGGTGGGACAAATGATTTTACCCATACCGCTGCATCTTCCAGTTTAGGGATAAACGTTGATGTTTTCCACAGTTGTTGATCTGGTAGTGGGGTCATTCCTGCTAGAATAGTTAATAACGATAAGATGAGAGCGCCAAGCGCAACACCAAGACCTGCGCCCAAAATACGATCCACAGCACCAATGCCAATGGCGCTGATTGCTTTACCAAAAAGAAAGTTAATTAAGGCACCTGCGAGCAGGACACCTAGAAATATCAGCAAGGCAGCTAACCCTGTTTTTATCAACTCACTTGATAACTCAAAAGGCAGCGCTTGTGCCAACTCACCTGAATAGGTGACCGAAAGAAAGATAGCAGCGACCCAAGTAACCAGAAAGATTGTCATCCAGACAAACCCCTGAACCATGCCCACTAAGGCGGTAAGTAGTATAAGAACGACAATACCAATATCTAGGTAATTAAAATCCATTGAAAATAATCCTGAATGCAAATTTATTGCAGGAGATTGTAATGATTTAGAAGCTTTCTGGCAATTTTAATTATAATTGATGGATGGATGTAAAAGAAATAAAGATAAGGGAGATAAATTTAAGGGCGTAGTTGCAAAAAATAGCCACTATTTAGTGTGTATCCTCTTAGTCTCTCAACCATGAGTGTGGTTGAGAGACTAAGAAATGAGATTTACCGAGAAACAATAATACTAGAATTTACTGCTTGATTTCTTTTATAGCGGCGCTTCATTTGTCTTTGTGCTGAAATAGCGGCTGCTCGTGTTGAATACTTACCTATTCTTACACGGAATAATACTTTTCCACCTTTTGCTGTTTTGTTAATCAATACGCGATAGCCTTCCTTGCTCATCACCTTTTTTAGATTATTAGCACGTGAAGAGCTTGATGTTGCTAGCAACTGTATATAAAACTTACCTTTCCCAGTTTTCTTTTGTGTTCTAGCTCGTTGCTTTTCTTTAGTCTCTTGTTTTGCTTTTGCTTTTGCTTTTGCTTTAGCCTTGGCCTTTTTTTTCTCCTCACCTTTTAACTCAGCCGCTTTTCTCTGCTCTCTGCGCTCTCTTTGTGCCCTGCTTGATCTAGATGAGTTTTCCGCAACAATTCCATAGCTTGCGCTTCTCTTTTTTTCACCCACTAAACGAGGACGATAGGCTCTTTTTTGTACCTTTTCTTCAGAACTTGCAACAACAGTCCCTTGAGATGGTGATGAACGGGTAATTGAGCCACTATTTTGAGCTTTTTTTACAGCAGTATTTGCAGGAGCGCTGGCAGCAATATTGCCTCGATCACTCGTATTTCCACTATTGCTACTATTTTCAGAGCTAGCAGAAGTGCTTTGCTGTTGTTTGCTTTTGCCTATATTGTCAACGATTTCTCGTTTTTCACCTTTTGGAGGGCGAATAGTAAAATCAAGATCGTCCCCTTTGTTTTTAAAGGTATTAACCGCTACTTCTTTCGTTTTTATATCTTTCGTTGCTTCGTTAACTTTATCAGCAGCTCCCGTTGCAGACGCTACAATTGCTCCTGCGGCAACACCCGCAGCGACGCCTGCTGCTGTTTTAATTCCATCTTGAGACGCATCTACAGAGTTTTCCGCTGCATTTTCGCCATCAGCACCCTTTAAAGAAGGGATATTCAGACTTTGCTTGACATCAGTTGCACCAGGAAGGCTCATATCAACGACTTCCTGTCGCTCCTGATCTTTGCCTTTTAATAGATAACCGAGTAAAAGAGCGGCGACAATCGCAAGTACAGC
>JAGLBQ010000241.1 GCA_023146675.1 Cocleimonas sp.
GCGCCTATTCCGCGTTTAACCATCGTTCTGTTCATTTTCCAATTCCCTTTAGTAAATATTTTAAGACTGATTTTTGATATGACCTGAATCTGTAGTTAGTCCAACAGATTTGAGATTGATGAGAGGATAGTAGGTCTCCAAAACCCCTGATACTAGCAGAAAAGAACCAAAGGCGACCACTCTATCTTCATATTTTAAAGCATTTTTAATATCTTGCACCGCCTTTTTAAAGTTGTTATTCACTATTGTTGTATTATTAATACCCAGTTTTTTTAGGGCAAATTTAATATTTTCAGCAGATTGTCCGCGATCACTATCAATAGAAATGATAGCCCATTGATCGATAATGTCTTTAAGTGGGCTAATAATACCCTCTAGATCTTTATCTTTTAATACGGAAAATAAGGCTATATTTTTCCCTGAATGAGTATGACTGCGCAAATAAAGGGCTAATTGTTGTGCGGCTTGAGGGTTGTGTGCGACATCCACCAGTATTTCAGGAGATGTCGCAATAATTTGTAAGCGACCAGCAAGAACGGTTGTCACTAAACCCCTCTCAATCGCCAGCATAGTAACAGGCAGGCGAGCTTGTAATTGAGTAATTACTACGATTACACTGGCTGCATTATCAAGCTGGAATTCTCCCGCTAAAGAGGGTAAAGGGAGTGTTAGTGATACGTTAGCCTGAAGGTCATGCCACTGCCACTGCTCCGTATTATTTGGGGATGAGTCGCGGGATAGGGAGAAAGCAATATCACGTTGTATCAGTTGTGCGCCTATCCTCTTAGCTTCAGAAGCAATGGTTGTTGGCGGATACTTATCACCACAAATAACAGGTTTTCCACGACGCATAATGCCCGCTTTCTCAATCGCAATATCCTCACGATTATTTCCTAGCCAGCTTTCATGATCAATTGCAATACTGGTAATCAACGCAATATCGGCATTCCATAAATTAACCGCATCAAGGCGTCCGCCCAAACCCACTTCAAAAATGGCAATATCAATATTTTTTTGCGCAAATAATACCGCAGCAGCCAATGTGCCAAATTCAAAGTAGGTGAGACTGGTTTTTCCGCGCGCTTGATTGATCTGCTCAAAAGCCTTGCAAATTGCAGTATCACTTGCAGGAGTGCCATCAATAGCAATGCGTTCATTATAACGCAGTAAATGAGGGGAGGTATAAACGCCAGTTTTATAACCCGCCTGTTGATAGATGGATTGCAGCATGGCGGTGCTGGAACCTTTGCCATTGGTCCCAGCGATGCTGATAATGGGGAATGATAGCGTTAATAAGTCAAGTTTCGCAGCAACAATGCGCACACGATCAAGACCCAAATCAATTGATGATAAATGTAAGGTTTCTTGCCAATCAAGCCATTCTGATAGAGTGCGTGACATTTTATAACTCAACTATAAAAAAGAAAACATGGCTACCAACTTAAGACGGTATAAGTCATTAGCACAATGATGAGGTTGGTAGTCAAATTTTGATATCCTCTCCCAAACAGAAAGGTCGTCTACACTTTTATAGCCCATATAACGTTTACGTAATACGGGATAGCGCGTTTCTACGATCGTCCGTATTTCGCTTAGGCTATACGGGCTACAGAACTATCAACCTTGGCAGATAAGATGCATGGATACCTATTTTTTGCTATTTTTTTTCTCTTTAACTACTACTACTACTTCTTCTTTTTCCACTGGCTTTTCTTCGCTTACTTCTGGTTCGGGTGATATCTCTTCATCAAACTCAGCATTGACCAGTTCCATCAGCTCTTCTTCTATCCCATCAGGACGCGGTTTATGCGTCAGCATACAAAGTAAATCAATGATTTTACAGCGCATATCATTGCGGCTAACAATCATATCAATGGCGCCTTTTTCCAGTAAAAATTCACTACGTTGAAAACCTTCTGGCAATGTCTCACGTACGGTTTGTTCGATCACACGTGGACCTGCAAAACCGATTAATGCACGTGGCTCTGCTATTTGTACATCACCTAACATCGCAAAACTAGCGGATACACCACCCATGGTTGGATCGGTTAAAACAGAGATAAAAGGAACGCCAGCATCGGATAATTTGGTTAATGCTGCACTGGTTTTAGCCATTTGCATCAGCGAAAACAAGGCTTCCTGCATTCTAGCGCCACCACTAGCAGAGAAGACAACAAAGGGAATTTTTTCACGCAAACAAACATTCACGCCTTGAACAAATTTTTCACCAACAACCGATCCCATTGACCCGCCCATAAAGCGAAAATCAAAGGCAGCTACGACAAGTTTGAAGCCATGCACCTGACCTTTGATGACCACTAGGGCATCTGATTCTTCGGTGGCTTTTTGTGCTACTGCAAGACGGTCTTTATATTTTTTATCATCTTTAAATTTTAAAATATCAATCGGTTTGATATTTTCAGCGATTTCTTCACGCCCCTCTTGATCGATAAAAAAATCAATTCGTTGACGTGCGCTAATGCGCATATGGTGATCACATTTAGGGCAAACCTCTCTGTTGCGTTCTAGATCGGCACGATATAAAACCGCATTGCAAGCAGGACAGGTATGCCATAAGCCTTCGGGAACACGCTTTTTCTCTGTTGTTTTATCAGTGCGAATGCGAGAGGGAATTAAATTTTCAAACCAGCTCATAGTTATTTACCTTACAAATGCAATATTTTTGATTTCTACAAAGATGTAGAGAATTTAGGACTTGTGCAACTTTATGGAACTGACCCTGAAATGTGTACAAATTTGATTGGTCACGTAAACTTCATCAACGTTGCAAAGCTTATCTGCTCTACGAATCCATCGCAGTACGCATTCCTGTTAGTAAATCGCCGACATCATCCATGATTGACTCCGCATCATCAATATTATTTTCAATAATTTTCACAATAACGCTCCCTACCACTACTGCATCAGAAACCTTAGCAACCGCGGCGGCGGCATCAGCCGTTTTAATACCAAAACCAACACCGATGGGTAAATCAGATACGTTTCTAATTTGCTGAACATGTTTAGCAACGTCATCAACATCAAGCACATTAGAACCTGTTACGCCTTTGAGCGAAACATAATAAAGAAAACCGCTTCCTGCAGCTGCAATTTTTTTGATACGTTGGGGTTGCGTTGTGGGCGAAAGTAGGAAAATAGGGTCAATATCATGCGGTTTCAAGGCTTGTCGTAAATCTTCACTTTCTTCTGGTGGCATATCCACGGTCAATAAGCCATCAACACCCGCTTCTGCACCTAGCTTTGCAAAATTTTCATACCCCATTGCTTCCACAGGATTCATATATCCCATATAAACAATGGGAGTGATAGCATCCTGTTGGCGAAACTCACGCGTCATTTTCATCACATCCCTCAAACTAACCTGATGTTTTAAGGCGCGCTCGCAAGCAAGCTGGATAGTTGGACCATCTGCCATTGGATCAGAAAAAGGAATCCCTAGCTCAATAATATCAGCACCCGCGTCTACCATGCGATGCATTAATGGCACTGTAAGGGTAGGGTTGGAGTCACCTGCGGTAATGTAAGGAATCAGTGCTGTTTTATTCTCTTTTTTTAAGCGCTCAAAGCAAGCTGTTATGCGATTCATAAGGTAATCCCCTCCAAGGTTGCAATGGTATTAATATCCTTATCACCCCGCCCTGATAAATTGACAATAATATTCTGATCTTTTGACATCGTTGGTGCTAGCTTAATAGCATACGCCAAGGCATGACTGCTTTCTAAGGCAGGAATAATCCCTTCAATGCGAGTGAGCGCATGGAATGCCGCCATTGCTTCCTTGTCTGTCACGGCCACATAGTTAGCGCGACCAATATCTTTTAGCCATGAATGCTCAGGACCAACACCAGGATAATCCAACCCAGCGGAGATAGAGTGAGGTTCTATCACCTGACCATCTTTATCTGCCATTAAGTACATACGATTACCATGCAACACGCCTGGTTTAGCCTTACATAATGGCGCTGCATGTTGCCCTGTTTCTAATCCATGACCTGCTGCTTCTACACCATATAATGTTACATCGGTATCGGATAAAAACTCATGAAATAAACCAATAGCATTAGACCCACCCCCGACACAGGCGATGAGTGCATCAGGTAAACAGCCTGCTTGCTCCTGAATCTGCTCACGTGCTTCTCGACCAATAATCGTCTG
>JAGLBQ010000242.1 GCA_023146675.1 Cocleimonas sp.
TTACGGGGCGAACTTCTGCACCCAATAACTTCATCCGATACACATTAGGTGCTTGACGAGCCACATCAACTTCGCCCATATACACAACACACTCCAAACCTAAGCGCGCAGCAATGGTTGCGGTAGCGACACCGTGCTGTCCTGCACCTGTCTCTGCAATAATGCGTCCTTTGCCCATATGTTTGGCTAATAGAGCCTGTCCAATGGTGTTATTAATCTTATGTGCGCCTGTATGGTTTAAATCTTCACGCTTTAAATAAATCTGCGCGCCACCCAGTTCTTTAGACCAGCGTTCTGCATGATAAAGCGGACTGGGACGACCCACGTAATGTTTAAGATCTTTATTATATTCTGCCTGAAAATCAGCATTCTCTTTGAGCTGATAATAGGCATCACGTAAATCATCAATTGCTTCCATTAGCGTTTCAGCTGCAAAACAACCGCCAAAAATACCAAAATGTCCCGCTTCATCGGGCATAGAATTCCAGTCAAATGTACTGAAATCTAGATTATTTTCACTTTTATTGCTCAACGCAGTTCACCTCGTTAACTTGTTGCATTAATGCTGTAATTTTTTCTTTACTCTTAATTCCTGGCGCAGACTCCACACCACTACTTAAATCAACCGCATACACCGACGTTGATTTCATCGCCGCTGCAATATTATCAGGGTTTAAACCACCTGCTAGTATAATGGGTTTGGGATAATCTGTAGGAATATCGTTCCAATCAAATGTATTACCTGTTCCACCCGCAGCACCAGGGGCATGACCATCAACCAAAAAGGCTTTGGCATCGGGATACTGATCAGCATAGCGTGCAAAATCATCCAGCCCGATCATCCCAACTGCTTTCATATAAGGGCGCGAGAAACTAGCGCAATACTGCGGTGATTCCGAACCATGAAACTGCAATAAATCCAGTGGAACTTGTTCTAAAACCAAATCTACTTCTTGCTGGCTGGCGTCTAAAAATAAACCAACTATCGTTATAAAAGGCGGCAATGCCATGCAAATCTCAGATGCTTGTTGAAGTGATAAATAACGGGAGCTTTTAGAATAGAACACCAAACCAATCGCATCCGCCCCAGAATCGCTAACTGCAAGTGCATCATTAACCGATGTTATACCACAAATTTTTACTTTAACCGCCATACAATGTCACATCTATTTAGTCAGTACAGCAGAGCATCATAGCAAAGTTGATTTTTAGGGCATAACACTTTCATCAAACAATAACTTGTGATGAAGAAAGTTACGTAGAAAATCGAAAAAACAAGAATAGATTAGATTTATTCTGTCTACTGATGAGTAACAGAGGCTATTACATTAGCCAGCCGCTCCACTCCTTCTTCAATCTGTATAGTTGATAAATTCCCATAGCCCATTAGTAAGCCTAATTTCTTGGTCGGTTGTTGATATAAAGCGGTGGTTGTATGAATGCCAAGCCCCTGCTGACTCGCTAAACGCATTAGTTTTTCCTCCTCACTTGGAGGTACTGTATTTAACCACGCTAAAAGATGAATGCCTGCATTGGTTCCTTGAATAGTAACGCTATCACCCAAATTTTTTTGTAATGCTTTAATCAAGGTATTACGTCGTTTGCCATAGATTTTTCTCATCCGCTTTAAATGCCTACCAAACAGTGGTGAATCAATAAATTCAGCTAAAATATGTTGGGTTAACAAAGGGCTGTGACGATCACTACTCCATTTTAAAGCAATAAAGGATTCCACTAATAGCGGTGGTAAAATCACATAACCTATTCGCAGAGCAGGTGAGAGTATTTTAGAAAATGTGCCGATATAAATGGTTTGATCTAATTGATCTAACCCTTGAATAGACTCGATGGGTCGCCCTTTGTAGCGATACTCGCTATCATAATCATCTTCAATAATATAGGCATGGTGTTCATTTGCCCATTTTAGTAAACGCAGTCGTCTAGGGAGGGATAAGATAGCGCCTGTTGGTAGTTGATGTGAGGGGGTTGTATAGATTAAGCGTGCAGGATTACTTTTTAATGATGGCGGGAGATTATCTAGATTTAAACCGCTTTCATCGACAGCACAACGAATAAGTGTCGCTCCAGCATTAGTGAAAGCTTGAGCGGCGCCACGATAACAAGGCTCCTCAACAATCACAGCATCACCTTGTTCCAATAATAAACGTGCTAATAAGTCTAGCGCTTGCTGTGAACCATTGGTGATAACGATATTATCAATATGGCATTGGCAGCCGCGATTCTGCTGCGCATATCGAGCAATACTTTCACGCAGGTGCAATAAACCAGCAGGTGATTGATAATTTGAATCCAATAGATTGCGTGACTTACGAGTAATACGATTTATATCTGCTAATAATTGCTCATTAACAGCAACAGGACCATATTGAAAATCAATTTCAATACCATCATGATACTGTTTGCGTCGTTCCTTCCCCTCCCTTGAAAGTGCATAACTTCGCCAATGTTTGAGGGATGTTTTTGCTGTTTTACTCAGCTTAAGCGGCTTGGGCATCGTGTGTTTTTTATTCTGCAACGGCTTTAATTGCTTAATGGGTTCTTTATCCACATAACTACCCGATCCATGCCGAGTGATAATATAGCCCTCTGCCGTTAATTGTTCATAACAGCTGACCACAATATTGCGTGAAAGCTGAAGCGAGCAAGCCAACTCTCTGCTTGATGGAAGCTTTTCATTTGCTTGATAATCCCCTCTAATAATTGCTTGGCGAAGGCTTGTGAGCAGTTGTTTGTAGAGTGATCCTTCTCCTCCTAGTTTGATCAAAGTGGTTCCTTATAATAGATAAAAAATGGAGCTTTTTAAAAACCAACGATAGTTGATAATTCTAAACGCTAACATCAACATGAGGAAAGTAGTCAATGAATTATGAAATTAACAGCAGAAATAAAGTATTACGTGCCAAAGAACGAGGCGTTTATGACAAAGAATCGGTTTATAAAATTTTAGATGCTGGGAAAATATGCCATGTAGGTATTACTATGGAGGGTCAACCCTTTGTTATCCCCATGTCTTATGCACGAATTGACAATAGCATTATTCTGCATGGTGCATTAAATAGCCGACTTTGTTCATCATTGCGTGAGGGTATTCCTGCCTGTGTAACGGTAACGCATCTTGATGGTTTGGTTTTGGCTCGATCTACGTTTCATCATTCAATGAATTATCGTTCTGTGGTTGCTTTTGGTACGGCAAGAGAAATAGACGATAAGCAAAAAAAGTTGGAAGCCGCCGAAGCTTTAGTCGAGTTTTTGACACCAGGTCGAACAACAGATTGCCGTGCACCAAATAAAAAAGAGCTGAATGCCACTAGCATGATCGAATTTACGATTGAGCAAGCTTCTGCAAAAGTAAGAACAGGTGGGCCAATAGATCTAGAAAAGGATTTAGATCTTGATGTATGGGCTGGCGTTGTCCCTATCAAAGAACAGTTTGGTGAATGGATTGCCGCAGATGATTTAAAAAGTGAAATTGATTACCCTGATTATAAAAATTTATATTAGGTTTTATCTGTATTTGCTTATTTTATAATCTAAACCGTCTTTAGTAGACGGTCAGGCTTATCTAGGGGCAATTTGTTTATAATGATTAATGAACTGTTGAGGTAGCCTTCATTGGTTGTAATTCTTCATTAATTAGTAAGACACCAATGCGTACATATTGAGAAATATCGGCGTAAGCTATTTCTGCTTCATCGGCATTGTTAAGGTCAAATTCTTCTTCTGCACTGATGCGTGAAAAATCGCTTAATAGTTCGCGAGTGTCTTCTGGCAAATCCCCAAAGTCTTTAACACCACTCATTGCAATACCTAAAATGAAGCCTCGACACCACTCTTGTAGGGCGGTTATTCTTTTTTCTAATGTCTGATCATCGTCTGGTAAACAAAGTTCATAGCGTAAATTACTATCTTGAAGTTGACTTTTTATTTCATCAAACCAATTAGCGAGTAGCTCAATGGCATCCGCAGGAGGAAGATCACTTTCCTCAATTTCCCCCATTACTTGTTTGACCCAATCCAGTTTATCCGCAGTCGTATTGGCAACTAGCATTCCACTAGCAATTCCATGGCTTTCAGCGACATCATTAATTGAGTTTATTTTGATCAAAATTTCTTGTGTTTCTGAAAACTGCATTGCTTTACTCGTCTGATTTTTGTTTTATGGAAAGATCGGCTATACTAACACTATGTATTTTTTACCACTATCATTAATAGTGAGTCTTGGCTAATGCATGTTTCTTGGTTACCCCCTCCCACACCGCACAACGCTATGATGTATTTATGGACAATTACTCTACCGACTCCCATCTTCAAGAGCAGGTTTTTCATCTCGAAGAAACCTTAAATGAATTGTTAGCTGCAACTGAAAAGCTATTTAAAGAAAATACAGCACTTAAGGAAAAAGAGAAGCAGTTGCTGCAAGAGCGTGCTGATTGGCATGGTAAAAATGACAAAATTCGCACCCAAGTAGAATCAATGATTAGCCGTTTAAAATCAATGGATAACGCATAGAGTAGGGTAGTTTATTATGAGTGATGATGAAAAAAGTCCTGTTGCTGTAGCAATAAGGATTTTAGGTAAGGATTATATGGTCTCCTGTCCGACAGGAGAACAAGCATCGTTGATTTCTTCTGCTAAAGAGGTGGATGAAAAAATGCGTGAAATTCGTAAAATAGGAAAAATCATTGGTTCGGAGCGTATAGCGGTTATTACGGCGTTGAATCTTGCTAACGAATTAAACACTGCTAATGCTCAAGTAGCGGTTATTGATACTGATATTATTAAACGTGTTAGTGAATTACAGAAAAAAGTGGATTCTACTCTGAAGCGTATTAATTCTGAATTATCCTGATTTCTCACCCAAAGTCTGAAAGTGCTCAGGCTAACCTGATAAATAACTCCCCACATCAATAACGCGTTGCAAACGTAGTGTTTCATCTTTAGCAAGCATCTTATTGAGTAATGATTGATAGCTCGCATACTCGTCTGGCAGTATCGGAATAGGTGCCATAACATGCTGCATTAATAGCTCCATTTCTGTTGAGCCATTATAGGGTTTTTCACCCATGAGTAGCTCATAAAAAATAATACCTAGGCTATAAATATCTGATGTTATTCCCGATGGCTCATCTAATGCGCGTTCAGGGCTAACATAGTAAGGTGTGCATTGAATTTCATATTCAGACAGAAAGCCTGACTTTACTAATAAGCTTGTTGCTGTCCCATAGTCATTTAATGCCAATGATCCATCATCACGCAACATGATATTTGCTGTTTTTAAATCCCGATGTAATAAACCTGCTTCATGCACAATATGCAAAGCGTAGACTATTTCAAAAAACCATGTCAATGCGTGTGGTAAGGGCAAGCGTTTATAGGCGGTTAAGCTTTCACGCAAAGAACCTTGCATCATTAACTCCATTATTTGATAAAGAACCTGATCGCTAATTCCGCTATCATAAATTCGTACCAATCGTGGCGTTTTAATATCTTTGAAATTATCCAGGTCAGATAAAAATTGTTCGATAAAGTCTTCGTCTAAATCACTAAGTTTATATTTATAGCGCTTAATTGCAGCTAGCTTTCCATCACGACGAATTGCTTTGTAAACCGCTGAATTTTCACTATTGTGTAGTATTTCTAGCAAGCACCACTCATCAAGTTGAAAGGGAAATTCTCTAAGATGATTTCTTAGGTTGAGCAGGGCTTCAACCTTGTGACTTAGATCAAGCCATGCGCCTTGAAAGTGAAAAAAACTATCAGCACCCTTTTCTAGCGCCGCCTGTTCTACTTCTTTCTGATTGCTAAATAGCAACACGGATGGTTTAGGTGTTTGCCATTTTATTCGTTGTAATTGTTCCACACCTTTATCCAAAGATACTGAACAGTCTAGTAAGATAATATCATGCTCAGACCAGTTCAAATCACGATCTAATAAATCTTGTTGGTCAATAAATTCAGAACGAATAAGTGTAAAGCGCACAGACGTAAAACATCGTTCCAATGTGGTTTTCACCTGCTGACCTATCTCATCATCTTGTTCAATAAGCACAAAAGAGTAACTCATTTAATTCCTCATTATGTAACGCCATACGTGTCTGAGTGTAGAACATAGCCAGCTATTTTACTTTTTTATGATAGACTTCCAATGTTTTAATCATTAAAAATTTAGGATAATAATAATGGAAGGCTTATTTACAATAGAAAACCTCTTCACGCTTGGGATGTTGGTTTTATTACAAGCAGTACTGGGTTTTGATAACCTGCTTTATATTGCGCTAGAATCACAGCGTGTTGAGAAGAGTCAGCAGGCAAAACTACGTCGCTGGGGAATTGGTCTGGCGGTTATTTTACGTGTTGTTTTATTATTTGTACTCATCAAAGTGATTTCCTTATTTCAAGATGTCCTGTTCTCTCTCGATTATAAGGGCATTATTGAGGGGCATTTTACCCTGCATAGCTTGATTGTTTTTCTTGGTGGCGTGTTTATTATTTACACTGCGATAAAAGAAATAAACCATATGATCATGCTGGAAGAAAGCGAAAATTCAAAACGTAAACCAAGATCTTTCACCGTCGCTCTCATCTGGATTGTGATTATGAATGCGGTGTTCTCTTTTGACTCCATCCTCAGCGCAATGGCATTAACCACTAACTTTATTGTCATGGCAACGGCTATTATTATTGGTGGTATTTTAATGATCTGGCTTGCTGATCATGTCACAGAATTTTTAAAGAAAAACCGTATGTATGAAGTGGTTGGATTATTTATTCTTTTATTAGTCGGCGTTATGTTGCTTTCAGAGGGTGGACATTTATCACATCTGCATCTCTTTGGATCAGAAGTTACAGCGATGAGTAAAAGCACATTCTATTTGGTTATTGGTGTAATGGTGATTGTAGAGTTAGTTCAATCACGTTATCAAAAGCGTTTAATTGCAATGAAATTAAAGAATGATCAGACACATATAGGCTAGTTATTAACGATAGGCTTTTCAATCCTGTAAAAAACTATAAATGATGTTTTTTATAGGGATTAATCACTATATATGGGATTAAGTAGCTACAAAATTTCATGAAAATACGTGGTAGAATCCAATGTCAGAAATCAAATTATCAAGAGAACAAAAAGAAATAATCATTAAAAAAATTACGCTCTATTTTAATGATGAACTTGATCAGGGGATTGGTCAGTTTGATGCAGAGTTTTTATTGGATTTTTTCTCAGAAAACGTTGGTGCGTATTATTATAATCAGGGACTACTTGATGCAGAGGCGGTTATTAGTGGAAAACTGGATGAGTTTGCAGATGCTTTATATGAGATAGAGAAGCC
>JAGLBQ010000243.1 GCA_023146675.1 Cocleimonas sp.
GCTCCGTGGTTTATTATTTTAAGGTAGATGCATTATTTTGCTACATATTCCCCATTTGGCCATCTCGGTGCTGAAATAGCTTCACCTAAATTCGCGTCTATTAAACGCTCTCGCACTTCTAGCAATCGCCCTACTAATCCTGGCTCTAACTCTGCGTATTCTTCCTCATCTTCGTAACGATCAACCACTATCCCTAATAATTCAGTAATTGCATTACCGACTGAGTTTTGCGAAATGGTGACAATAATACGTCCATTTTGATCACGATAAATAATTTGCTTATAAGCAGGGCGCCAGCGAATTTCATTGGCGAATTTAGGGTCGAGCACTATATGTTCACGCAGGTCACGCGCTACTCGTAGGAATTGATTGCTACTTAATAGCACATCATTAATTTGATCTGGGAAGTTAGCATCTGATGGAACTCTCTCTTCACCTGTCGCTACTAGGCGGAAGAAGGTTTGATAAAAATCAAGAAAACCTCTTAATATTTGCTCATATTCATACCAAAAATATTGATCTTTAAGTTGTTCTGAGCCGCCTACTAATTCCCAACTAGGTAAACCTTGAGGATAGCCAGTAATTTCAAGTGCTGATTCTTCCGATGGAATTTGCTTTAATAGTTGCAAATCAAGCACTTCTAAAAACTCATGGTAGACAGAGCTTAAACGACGCAAAAATAAGGTATTATGTCCACTATCGGTTAGGTTGACATTATTTGGATTGGCATTATCAGCGGCACTGAGTTTATCGTAAGGGAAGACCATAAAATGATTATGGATCATACGAATACTAGGTACGCCTGGTTTATTGAGAGGCCATGTTGAATCAAGACTAGCTTCGCCACACAACACTAAATGCTTGGTAGGGTCTGGGTATTTCTCAAACATATAGTCACAAATAATTTGCGTCATTTGCGACCAGACTTTTTTATCATGCCTACCCAGTTGATCTCGGCGCACAGGGCGACCCAGCGGGTCTAATATGCGTCTTGAGGTGTCAAGAATTACAGAAGTATCAAATTCTGAGCTATGTCCAATTAATTTACGGTACATTAACCAGTCTTCTGGTGTTCTAAACAAGCCGTTTTCTTCTGCCAGATTTTTTAGGTTTGCGGGGCTATTGAAAAACTCTACAGGAGCCATACCTTCTGGTATGGTCAATGACATTTTGGGGCGTGGGGTGGATATTTGTAGTGGTGATAATTTCATGAATTCTCCTCTCAATGCTTGGCTTTTTTCGTGATTCTGCGCACTATAGCTTATAGAATGATGATTACGAATAATTTTTAGCAATATACTACTTAATAGCATTTGCTCTATTTTTATTAGAGAGAAAAGCTGAAGCCTTTATCCCTAAGGAGCGAAAGCTTCAGGCTTTTAGTCTATTTCATCCTAAAGCATTTGCAGTATTTAGATGCCAGATCAAATTTCACAATGGATTTATAGGTAATGGATATGAACAATCAACTTGATGGGCTGGCACAACGTCTAAGCTCCTTGCTTCCACCTTCAATGGGGGAATTACAACAAGATATGGAACAAAACCTGCGTTCTGGACTCGAAAGTGGTCTACGCAAGATGAATTTAGTCGGCCGTGAAGAATTTGATGTGCAAACGGCGGTGTTATTGAGAACACGTGAGAAAGTTGAAAAACTTGAACAACTGGTTGAGCAATTGACTGGCAAACTAGAGCCGCAAGAAACCGCACAGAAAAATAAAGCAGAATAATTTTCTAGTTCTGAGCTAAACTCCATGCATTATTGTCATTAACATTTGCAGACCTTATGAATATCAGCCAAAAATTATTAGTCCTCTTTACCTTTTTCTTTTTATTCTCTAGCAATATAGCCTTAGCGGGTCCTAATGAAGATTTACAAGCCGCTTATAAGCGCAAAGATTATCGCACTGTGTTTCGGATTGCCTCTGATTTTGCTAAAAAAGGCGATCGTGCGGGGCAATATATTCTTGGAGAGCTTTATATGCAGGGTCATGGTGTAAAGAAAAATGCTTGGAGCGCGGGACAATGGTATAAAAAAGCCGCTGATCAGCAACATCCAATTGCTATGTATGCGATTGGCTCTATGTATGCCACAGGAGTTGGTGCAAAGAAAAACCCCAAGCTAGCATTTCAAATGTATACCAAAGCCGCAGGTAAAGGCATCCCTGATGCCTATCGTGGGCTAGGTATCATGCATGAGAATGGGCATGGCACGAAAAAGAATATGGGCGCAGCGATTCATTGGTATGAAAAAGCTGCGCAAAAAGGTATGACAGATGTGCAAATTATGTTGAGTGAGCGCTTTTTAAATGGTGCTGGCGTAAAGCGTAATTTTGGAAAAGCATTTATGTATGCCAAGAAAGCAGAAAAGTCAGGTAACCCAGGGGTTAATTATTTACTTGGGTTAATGTATGCCAATGGTATGGGCACTAAGAAAAACCCTTATCATGCCTTTAGAAATATGAAAATTGCAGCGGATAAAAAGGTGGTGTCTGCGTATTACAGTTTAGGTGCAATGTATATTAAAGGTCTAGGTGTTAAGAAGAACCCTTACCATGCTTTCCAATGGTTTAAAAAAGCAGCGTTAAAAAATATCCCACTCGCGCAACACAATCTGGGGCTGATGTTTCTTGAAGGCAAAGGGACAAAGAAAAACCCTTACAGTGCCTTTCAATGGCTTTCAAAATCAGCTAAAAAAGGATTACCCGCTTCTATGTTTTTGCTCGGTGATTTATATGTGGATGGTATTGGTGTTAAAAAGCATCATGGACAAGCCTTAGCATGGTATCGCAAAGCCGCTGATAAAGGCGTGCCACTTGCTATTTATAGTGTGGGTGCAATGTATGCTAATGGCTATGGCGTAAAACGTGATTTACGACAGGCTAGAGTATGGTTTCAGAAGGCAGCACAGAAGAATGTTCCTGCGGCAAAGAAGGCATTGCAGCGTTTGAATGCGGCTAAAAAATAATTTTGTAGTGATCGGGTTAAACGTTTTTTGCTTGTAAAAACGCCACCCGACTAAACACTAAAACCAGCACTTTTTTCTATGAATCTGAAATATCACAAAGTGCTTTATTGATTCATTATGGTATTTATTACCAATATAATTAATTTACAGGCAGTTGTGCTCGCAATTCTTCTCGATCATACCACCACGTATCAGCAACAATCGCATCAATAACTTGAGATAAACGGGGCAAATAAATGCTGGGGTCATTTAGATCTAATTTGGTCATCCAGAAGTTCATTTGATCCTGACTTTTAACATCACTATGGCGTTCGGCTACTTTAGCAATAAGGTTCATTGTTAAAAACATAACACTATCACGCTTTTCACCCTCCAATCGCAAATCTGCAATATGGTGTGCAACCACCGCAGCAACAGCAGCACCATCAGCCTTGGCTGGTGTATCATCAATGAGGTTATTTAGCATTAGAATGGTTAGCTCAGGGTCAATAGGGTAGGTAACCGATAACCACAAGCCATTGCCTAACGCGACAATAGAGCTTGGCTGATCTGCACGGTACAATAAATCACAACAGCGCACTGCCTCTTCCCATTCTTTATTCTCTATATAGATTTTGAAGGATTCTTTTGTCATCCCCCACGCAGCCTCTGTCATGCCTGGTTTAGCAATATCCAGCATTAGCTCACTGATATCATATTGCAGGTTTGCTCGCTCTAATGGTTCACTACTAAGGGTCAGTTGCATTAGTTGCTTTTGCTTTTTAGCCAACTCTTCTTTAAGAAAAGTTTTGCTCTCATCAGGTGCGCTAAATTCTACATTGCTTGGAGTGTCGCTCATGGGAAGGTCTCTTACGATAAGGGTTAGGAACGTTATTGAATTTTTTAAGGAACATGCACGGAATAACTTCGGGACGTTATTCCGTGCATGTTCCTAAGCTAAGTTTTACTTTATGCGGGTGACTATAGCAAATTCAATAATCAATGAAAAAATACCTTGAAGTCCTAGGTTCGTTCTGGCGCCTAACGTACTTGCCACCACGATTGTCTTCCTGATGCTTTACTGGTTGCTTCCCGAATCATTCCAACCTTTCCAGTAGAGCCACTCAGATATTTCCCCTCCGTATTTGCACTATGGTTAATAATACTAGGTGCATGCAATACTAATCCAAGAGAGGGTGTTTGTACTCCAGAAGGAATTTCTGTTTTATTATTATAAGCCGCTTTATCGTTCTGATTTATTTCCCGATCATTATTAATATCTAATACAGGCTGAGAGAGTCGCTGTCCATTAACGGCATTAATTTCTAATAGCCAACTTAAGCCATTCCAGCCACAATTTTCAGGAGGGATTAAAGTGGTTAGAATAAGTTTTCCGCCCCTCAATAATGCTTGTGAAATAATACGTTCGCCTTCTTTCGAGCCATCTGCTTTAAGTAGCTTTAAATACCAGCCTTTTTTAGACGCATAATCAACACTATTATTTGATGTAATACGCACATTTAAATCACTAGATAGAGTGGATTCTTGTAGTACCGTTTGCAGGACAAGGCTATTGATGCTAGTCACCCTACTATTATTATCCCATATCCCATAGAGTGCTTCCATATCAGGTATGCCTGATACATTATCACTAGGGTCAGCATATTTTCCTGTACCAAAATAGACCATATAACCCCCATCAGGATGCTTACCCACCTGTGGTTTAGCTGTGATTGGCTGTACTCGTGTACAAGCACTCGTTTCACAGGCGGTAAATAAAGGAGCTGGTGATGATGCGTCGGTATAGGCGATAGCCCAGTTATCAGGATTACTATCTCTAAGATCAAATTTCCATAAATTGCCTAATAAATCGCCTGCGTAAATAAAATCAGTGATACGATCGCCATTGGTATCAATAGGAATGGGGCTGGAAAGTCCATTGGGAGTATCCGCATTGCCTTTTTCTGTATTGATTGCTTTGATAAGATGACCATTACTGATATCAATCAATAATAAGACCGCCTGATGATTAGCGCTATCATAGCCATTACTAATAACCGCTGCCCATGAACCATCATGTAGGCGTACGATAGAAGGATGGGGGATGGTATTGCCGAGGTGATTAGCATAAGTGCTGGCACTATTTGCGGCTTGATTGGCTGATAGCTCCCACATGACGTTAGTGGCACTAAAATTTGTTGGGTCATTAACATTAAGGGCGAAGAGTCCTTTTCCCCCTGCGCCTAATGTTCCTAGCAGAACACTCTGCCATGTATTATTGATATACGCATCGCCAACGGTTAACTCACCATCAACCAGAGCTTGATGCTCAAGGCAGTCTGCCTCATGGCACCCATAGTTTGTGGCGCTAATGGTTGTAAACTTTGCAATGACTTCATTGGGGATATAGGCAAAATGCTCATCTCCTGTCGCTGCATTAAAGGCATGCAACATGCCATCATTTGAACCAACGTAAACCATAGGCGTTTGGTTTCTTTTCGTTGTTAGAAAGCCAGTATAGCTAGTGCCTTCTGTGCCAGATAATTTAACATAGTTAAAATCTTCATAGCGACCCACATAAGTTGGGGAGGAGTGAATAATATCACCGAGCAGTCTTGTTCTTTGATGGAAAACACCACTACTATTAGAGGCTGTTTTTTCTTGGCTTTGATCTCCACGAACCCATGCAATTAAATTTTGTGGAGTAGAATTGCTACCACCACTACAAGGGCCTAATGTTATCCATTTGCCCCATTGGGTAGTAGCCATATTGTGCTCGTCCAATGTCGGATTATTCCATGTTGTTGAATTAACAACTGCCTTATAACGAATATTATTAAGTTTCACGATATCATTTAAATGATAGGTCGTTGGTCCATTCCATGTAGTTATATTATTACAAGAGTTTCCTGATCCTTGTAATAGCAACTTTTGATCTGCATTTAAGTTATCCCATGCAAAGACTATCCCATTCGTATTACTCAATAATGGATTGTAACTAAAAATATTACGTTGACTATGAGCTGCTAATTGATCAACACTGTCCCATTTTAGGTTTTTAGTATTGCCATGTTGATTATTATTTGCTGTTTTTAAGTCATAGGATAATAAATAGCCTTCCCATGTTTCAACATTAAACTGTGATTGGTAGAGACGTGTAGCGGTATTTAATCGCTTAGAGTTAACTTGTACCGAAGCGCTTGAATAAATACCTGTTGTAAGCGCATTGATATCACACACATTATCACAATTAGATTCCGTTATAACGACATCATCAATAGTTACTTCGTTAGAATGTACAGTAGTGCCACCGACTGTACACCACGCTTCTGTCCAAGGCGAACAGTAGCCACTCGAATTACCGCTAATATGCCCATAGTTTATAAAACTAATCGTAGAACTTGTTGTATTAGCGGTAAATTCTATACCATATTTAATCATGCCACCCTCTGTTTTCCCTGGTGTTTTGACATGAACTGACCCTGAGGGAGTGTCTATTCGTATAATACCAGCTTCATAATCACCTAATTCTGGCAAGGCTTTAAAATACAAACGATAGGTTTTTCCTACCTCTGTTGTTATTGTATGTGAAAAGGTAACC
The DNA here is from genome assembly GCA_023146675.1 of Cocleimonas sp. GTDB lineage: Bacteria > Pseudomonadota > Gammaproteobacteria > Thiotrichales > Thiotrichaceae > JAGLBW01. The sequence continues at coordinate 6,549 of JAGLBQ010000243.1, forward strand.
GCCTCTGGTCCCCACTGTGATGCATCTGCTTCGGTTCCCTGAGGATCATCATCTGGAATATCACGTATTTCAATGGCTTCAATCGGAGTCAACAGACGGTTATCGGTACCAAAGGATAATACACCACTTGCAATAGGAGGGTGTACGCGACGCACACTACCATTACCTAAGTAAATAGAGGTACCATGGTCGGCAAATGTATAGCCAAGAGTTGCTGCATACACTGTATTTAAATGTACTGTTTTGGCATAAGTCTCCTGACCGCCTCCTGTAATTATCCAATCACGAATAGCCGCACGATCAGGGCGATGTTCTCCAAGGTAAGTTCCTGAGGGTAAGTCATTAAAATCATCCTCAAAGATCACCGTGTCACAACTTCTAGGTTCGGCTCCTGTAAGTATGGTGACATTAGGACTGCTGGGTGGAATATCTTGCGCTACCGCAATGGTATAATCTTCCACTTCTCCATCCTGTGCTTCATTAGTTGGAGTCGTGAGTGTTACGCTATTATCAGTGGTTAATCTTAGGCGAATAAAGGTTGTGCCGATTTGAATATCGTTAGGAATACTATTCCAGTTAAGGGTAACAGGGGTATTATTTGCACCATGATTAACAGCAACAGACGTTGATTCATTATTATCAAAGGTACCATTTTTATTAAAATCAATCCAAGCGAATAAAGTAGCGACACTACCTGAGCTATTAGTCACTCTAATTGGTACACTATAATTGCTAGCCGATTCTTTTAAAATTGGGAAAAGGTAAGGTTTCCATTCATTATCATCAATATTTGGAGCGCCATCATCTTCTCCTTGAGTATCATGTTTTGCGCCATCGCCTGTTGCGTTATAGGTATAGATACTTTCTAATTCAGCATCTGGTTTTAATGATCCAATATAAAGGTTATCTGACAGTACATGTGAAGGGTTGCCGTAACTTTGTGGAGCATCAGCATAATCAGAATTAGTGGTTGAGACATCCAACATAACCTCATACCTTGAACCTTTCCCCCCCTGAGAGTTTGCTGTGGAGTTATAGCTAAAATTAAACTGGTTATCCTTAGTTGTCGATGTCCATCTGAAATCATCACCCGCATTTATTTTTGCATTAGTTGTATTTTCAACATAATAGGTATTGCCATTATTATTAGCTGATAAGCCCGCTGCTAACACACCAGATCGGTTGTATGCTTTACCATCTGTGGCTGTAAATTGATCTCTTTTGTGCTTGGAAAGTGATTTACCATGCTCAGCACGAAAAAATCGATCCTCAGAATATTTAACAGTCCAAACAGCAGGTGCATTTGGCTCGGCTGCTCCCTCCATATGAAAGAATAAAGTCCCATTTTTATTTCGGACATCAACAGTGCTGTAGGATATTAAAATACTCCCGACTGGAAATCCAAAATTGCTACTAACATCTTTATCTGTATCTGAGTAACCTTTTCCAGCACCAATACCTAGCATCCCTGGTGTCAACGGCAAAAATGTAGGATTTGCCAATACCAAAGGGGTCAGCAAAAAAATATTTATAATTAAAGCAATAAATACTAATGTTTTTTTGTTTTTTTGTTTTTTTGTTATTGGGTTTTTAGTGAGTTGCTGCCTATTATTAAGAAATTTATTTTTATGGACTATGGAAATAGTCTGCTTAGTAATATATGAAAGGTTCAATTAGAACTCCTTATTTTTTATAATGCGAATTAATTTAATAATATCGCATTTGAATTATTTTCATAAACTGTTGATTAATA
>JAGLBQ010000244.1 GCA_023146675.1 Cocleimonas sp.
TTTTATGATGTTAAATCATATGTTTTATGCTGACTGGTCTTTTCAGTTTGTGGCACTGTACTTAAATAAAGATTAACGGACACTTAATTTTCAGTTATTTTATTAAAATAATATGTATATACTGACTTACAATTAATTAGTCCTTTCGTCGAATATAAATTGCTTTTTATAGACTGTTTTTTTATTGTCCCCTGAAATAATTTAACCGTTCATCTTAATCTAATTATAAAAAATAGTTTATATATATGCTGAGCAAGAAAATTTTTAGATAAGATATTAATAATAAACAAATCTATTTTGTAATAAAATAAGGTAGCATATGAGTCAACCTAGTAAAGGTTTTACCTTAATAGAGCTAATCACGACAATAGCTGTCGCTGCGATTCTTGCCGCTATTGCTATCCCTAGTTTTGCAACAATACTTAAAAATAATGCAATGGTGACCACTAATAATAAAATATTAGCAGCATTAAATTTTACACGTAGTAGTGCAATTACTAATGGAGCTTCAGCAACACTCTGTAAAAGTAACGCACAATCAACTGACTGTGATAGTACAGCGAGCTGGGAAGATGGCTGGATTGTATTTAATGATACCAATGGGAATGCTCAGGTCGATACTAATGAGGTTATTCTCAATGTTTACCAAGGGATAAAAGGAGACCTAACAATCAGCTATAGACATAGCCGTCTTGTGTACAATAATGATGGTTTCTCAATGGGTTACGCAGGTGTCTTTTTACTGTGTGATTCGCGTGGTAATTCAGCAAAAAAAGGAATTATCATTTCCAGCAATGGTAGACCCAGAAAAGGTGAGAGCAGCGAAATCAATTCAAGTTGCCCGACAAGCTAATGAAAATAAAAAATAACAAGGGTTTTTCTTTATTAGAAATACTCATTACAGTTTTGATTATTTCTATCAGTTTATTAAGTATTGGAGTACTACAATTAAAAACACATCAGCATAATAATAATGCCAACTTTCAAACCCATGCGACGGTACTAGCTCATGACATGATGGAACGAATGCGCTCTAATCCTATTGGTATTAAAAATAATAACTATCATTTGCCCACAGCAACACAGCATAGTGGATGCAATACGATGGCGGGATGTTCCAGTCTTGAGCTAGCGCAAAATGATATGTATGAATGGGGAGGTAATGGCGCACAGGCTATTAACAAGAAATTACCCATAGGTACAGCAATCGTATGTCGTGATTCAACACCCAATGATGGTGTGATAGGTGCTGTCGCTTGCGACAATATAGGATCAATTTATGCGGTAAAAATATGGTGGAATGGGGTCGATGCTGTAACACAACGCTTTATAACCACCGTGGGATTCTAAAATGAAAAACTCTTGCAATACTTCAAAAAATAAAAAATTGGGTTTTAGTTTAATTGAATTATTAATCGCAATGATGATTGGTGCTGTACTCACAACGGGTGTATATCAGTTATTTGCATCAACAGGTCATTCAAACCGTATGATTCAAGCACAGTCCAGAATGCAGGAAGATGCGCGCTTTGCTTTTGGCTTTATCACTAAAAAATTACAACTAGCGGGATATTTTGGCTGTCAAGAGGGAACTCAAGATGCGATAACATCATTCGTCAATACAACGAGCAATCGTTTTAGACCTTGGCGAAGTATTGAAGGCTGGGAGGCATCTGGTACCGCTTATAATGATACGTTTAGTGCTGTCTTAAATGATACTGTGATTGCCGCGCATAACAACGCACACTGGAGTAGTGGGAATGGTGCAACATTGGATACAGGAGTTCATGCTAAAAGGCGCTCTGACATTCTTAAAGTATGGTATGCATCTACTGAGAAAACTACCTTAAATACCCTGACATCAACAGATGTCACTTTTCCTTCATTTGATTTGAAGCAAGGAGATATTGCCATTATCAATGATTGTCAAACGATTAAATTAATACAGGTCTGTCGTTGCGATATAGGAGACGCCACAGCCTGCTCAGGTAATGATACTAATGCTAATTTTTCAAATTGTTCATCAGTAAGCCCTGCGAACACATCCACTAATTTAGGGGATGTTGATTTAACAACAGCAGAATTAAGAGTGCTGGATGAAGCTATCTTTTTTGTTAGTAAACGAGGAAATGATCGTAATAATTTACCCTCGCTTTATTGGAAAAAATTGGGAGATGATGCAACAACAGGAAGCAAGAAAGAAATACTGGAAGGCGTAGAAAGTTTGCAAGTACTGTACGGTGAAGATACGGATGGTGATAAAACACCAAACTATTATGTCTCAGCAGACTCAGTCGTAGATTGGTTAAATATCACCAGCATTAGAATAAGTTTATTGCTCATTTCCCGCAAACAATTATTAGCAAAATCTTCCCCCATTATTTTTAATAATCATTCGATTACGCTAGCTAACGGAGATCGTCACTTAAGACAAGCCTTTACGACGACCATTGCATTACGCAATCGAATAACAGGATACTAACGAGTATGATGATTCAAAAAAAGCAATCAGGCGTTGTTTTAATTAGCAGTTTATTGCTTATTATTATTTTAACTTTGTTAGTATTTTCAGCAGCGCAAGACACTATTTTACAAAATAAAATGTCAGGTAACTTACGTGAAAGAGATTTGGCATTCCAATCTGCCGAAACAGCCTTATTGACAGGCGAAAAATACCTACAAAAGACAGAGCCACTGCCTGTGTTCAACAATAGCTCTGGAAAGTATACTTTCAGTAAGACACGTGGGTTTGCACAAGAGAGTGAATGGAGTAGTTTAACAACCATTCAATACGATCATTCATTACATCAGGTACAGTCAATACCAAAATATTTGATAGAGAAAATATCCTTAATCGATACTATTGGTGAGAGTTTGGATGCTTCCACCCCTGTCGAATCAAACTACTATAGGATAACTAGCCGCTCTGTTAATGGTGATGCAACGGTTATATTACAAAGTGTTTACCGCCGTTAGATATTTTGAGTTGCTCTCTTCAAGTGAATCATAAAGCGGCTAACTGGATTGCACCTTGCTTGACCATTTTCTGCAAAATACATTGGTAGCTAATCATTTAACATGCTTTTTTCGGCACAGGCAATAACCAGCCAATCAATCCTCCCATAATCGAACTCAATAACATAAATAGATGCACATTTATGGCTGCTTTTGCGGCAGTTTGTGCATCAATAACCGCTAATAATGGTACAACCATCCCCACTTCATAAGTTCCTACGCCTCCTGGTGCGTGAAAAGGAAGTACACTACTGAGCTCACCTGCAATGACCGAGCTAACTAAATAGACCCAGTCTACATTTAAAAACTGCCCTAACAACCACGTTAATATGCTGAGCTTAATGGTCCAATTAAGCCATGTTAGTAACCAGTTTCGCCAAAATTTGGTCGTACTTTGCGGTAATCCACTCAAGATTTTTTGTATAAAAGGCTGATTGATTTTTTGCTGAATAAGATTTTTCAGGTAATAAAAAATCAAGGGTAGCAACAACCATAATGTGAGTAATAGAAGATAAAATAAGATATGTTGAGCAAGCCCTGTTATCACCCATGCAATCACTCCAATGGATAATAATGTGTGCAGATCCAGTAGACGAAACCAAAGTAAGGCAGGAATTGTGTGGATATAATCCAGCGAAAAATAGCGTTTCATTAATAGGGGAAAACTAATTTCACCACTACGTGCAGGTAATAGATTATTAAGGATATTATGCAATAGCATCAGTCGCAATGCAGCAATCCAGCCCCCTTTTGTATGCGGCAGAAAGTAGTCATATAAACGCCAAGTGCGTATTTGATAACTTAGCAAAAATAGCAAGTTTGCCATTATGATTGAGGTGATGCTAAGGGTTTTCCAAGGTGCAAGTATAGTTGTCCATCCCCAATAGACTTCAATGGCGATAATAAAAGCAAAAAAGATTGACCAAATGATAATTTTTTTTATTTTTGTCATAGAGGTATCACATCAGAAAAGGCTGTCTTCATGAGGTGATTGTTAGCCAATATGAGCACAGTTCGTAGTCTAAGTAGAATACAGGAGCTCATAGCAACACGCTATCCCCTATTACAATTGCATAAACTGCATACAGGATACCTTGATCAATGGTATAACTATTCATGTTGCTAAAAAGGTAAAGAATGTGACTCTCTATTCATGCGGGGAATAATCTTATTTCATCATGATTCCCTTGTGTTATTATCTCGCTAAAGCACGTTGAAACGAACACTCTGTTTCCTTGACGTGTCCTGTGTCTTTGGTGAGAAATTAATATTTGAGGTTGTTATTTAGCCTCTAGGAAAAAAACGATGGGTCTAGCAAAACGTATTATTCCATGTTTGGATGTTGATAATGGTCGTGTTGTTAAAGGAATTAACTTTATCAATATCCGTGATGCAGGCGATCCCGTTGAAGTTGCTGAGCGTTATAACCGTGAAGGTGCAGATGAAATTACCTTCTTAGATATTACCGCAACTTCAGATAACCGTGAAACGATGGTGCATGTAGTTGAAGATATTGCCTCTAAAGTTTTTATTCCACTCACCGTCGGTGGTGGTATTCGTGAGGTGAAGGATATACGTAGGATGCTCAATGCGGGTGCAGATAAGGTTGCTATAAATTCGGCTGCTGTGTTTAATCCTGAGCTAATTAAAGAAGCGACTGATTATTTTGGTTCGCAATGCATCGTGGTTTCTATTGATGCTAAAAAAGTCAGCTTAGAAGGTGAACCTAATAAATGGGAAATTTTCACTCATGGTGGGCGCAAAGAAACAGGGATTGATGCGATTGAATGGGCGAAAAAAATGGAAGCCTATGGTGCAGGAGAGCTATTAGTCACGAGTATGGATCGTGATGGCACTAAAGTTGGTTTTAATATCCCTCTAACAAAAGCCATTGTTGATGCAGTCAATATTCCTGTTATTGCCTCGGGTGGCGTGGGAAATCTTCAACATATGGCGGATGGTGTAACAAAAGCGGGCGCGGATGCCGTATTAGCTGCCAGTATTTTTCACTTTGCAGAGTATACCATTGGAGAAGCGAAAGAATATATGTCAGACCAAGGTATTGAAATGCGCTTATAAGATCATCTCGCTAAGGCATAACTGCTTGCAAAGAAAAAATTAAGAAATAAACCGTTGTACTCTGCATCTTTGCACATGAGATATTGATTGAAATAGGTATTTGAGTCCCTATTATTTAATTTAGGTTATTATTTTTATTTATGACAAAGAACGATACACTCACTCAAGTTGCTGAAATTTTAGAATCACGAAAATCAGCCGCACCTGATAGCTCCTATGTTGCTAAGCTTTATCATAAGGGACTTGATCAGATTTTAAAAAAAGTCGGAGAAGAAGCAACTGAAGTTGTGATGGCGGCTAAAGATGCATCTGTTGATGGTAAAACAGATAAAATTGTCTATGAAGTTGCAGATTTATGGTTTCACACCCTAATATTACTAGCACAACAGGGTTTACATCCTGATGATGTATTAAAAGAACTAGAGCGTCGCTTTGGAACCTCAGGGTTAGTAGAAAAAGCGAATCGAAAAAAAACTAAAGAACTGGAATAATAATTATGTTATTTGCATTTGGAATGCCGAGTACAGGATCACTTATTTTCATTTTAGTGGTTCTGTTCGTTCTATTTGGCTCTCCGCGTTTACGACGTGCAGGCAGTCATTTAGGTCATAAGATGGTCAAATCCTTCGTGCCTCTTAGAGAAAACAAAGATAAACTTTAGATAAAATACTATTTATCTCGCTCTACGCTCCCGCGTTACGAGATTTTAAACATTATATGTTAGGAGAACAGCAATGTTATTTGCATTTGGAATGCCAAGCACAGGATCACTTATTTTAATTTTGGTGATTGTTTTAGTTTTATTTGGTACAAAACGTCTGCGTAGTGCAGGTGGTGACTTGGGTGGGGCAATTAAAAACTTCAAAAAATCAATGAAGGATGCTCAAGAGGGCAAAGATAAAGATAAAGCACCAGAACAAGTTGTTCAAGATAAAGGCAATGTGATTGATGGTGAAGCCAGAGTAAAAGATAAAAATAAGGTGTAACTTTTTTAGGAAGGCAACTTAGGCATAAAAAAGTTCGTTTTTCAGTCAAGTACAATGAAGGGTGAACTCCTCCTATCATGATCACTTGTTGTACTGACATCCTATTTGTTTTAATTTCCATCCTTAACTTTCCATTGTAGGTCTCTCCCATGTTTGATGCTGGCTTTACTGAAGTAATGGTCATCGCAGTGATTGCGCTATTAGTGATAGGTCCTGAACGTTTGCCTGAAGTCGCGGCAAAGGTTGGTGGCTGGATAGGTAAAGCGAAAGCCTTTATCTCAACCACTAAGGCAGATATTGAGCGTGAATTTCAAGCATCAGAAATGCGTGATATTCTTTCTGAGCAAAAGAAAGAAATTGAAGAGTTGCGTCAAATGGTGAGTGAGACTCAGGACGATTTCAAAAATAATGTTGATGATGCGAAAGGGCTGTTTGAAGATAATATCAATAGTAGCATTGAAGATGTCAAAGCACTTGATCCGAATGAAAAGCAAGATAAAAAAAATAACAATAGCAACAGCATAAGCGAAACTAAGAAAAATGACTGATAAAAATCAGAGCAAAGACAACAAGAGTGCTGAATCAGCAGAAGAGCTAGGTTTTTTAGCACATCTCATCGAGCTACGTACTCATATGGTGCGTATCGTTGTTTCTCTTTTTGTTGTGTTTCTACCGCTTGCAGTCTTCGCTAAAGAACTGTTTTCTTGGTTTGCACAACCCATTGTTTCACAAGGCTTACCACTGCTGAGTATTGATGTAACGGGGCCTGTCTTTGTGCCCTATAAACTAGCACTTTTAGTATCATTTCTTATTGCCTTACCTTATATTTTCTACCAATTATGGGCATTTGTAGCACCTGGATTATACAAACACGAAAAGAAACTGATATTTCCTCTATTAGCATCAAGTGTTGGCTTATTTTATCTGGGGGTTGCTTTTGTTTACTACGCATTATTGCCCATGATGTTTCAAATAATGCCCCTATTTCTTCCTGTAGAGGTAACCTACTCACCTGATATTGCTAGTTATCTTAATTTTGCTATTGTGATGTTCTTTGCCTTTGGATTCGCCTTTGAAATGCCCATTGCAACCATTTTGCTTATCAGCACAGGAATGACAACAGCAGAAAGCTTAGCAAAAAAACGTCCCTATGTGATTGTTGGCGCCTTTATCGTCGGCATGATCTTAACCCCGCCCGATATGATTTCCCAAGTTATGTTAGCTATCCCCATGTGGCTTTTATTTGAACTAGGCTTAGTACTCAGTGGCGTCTTCAAAAAGCGCATTAAGGAAGCGGTCGACTCGCGTGATAAAATGGAAGAAGAACGTGTAAGTGCAGTAACCGCAATGGCTGCTGGAGGCTCTGCCGCGGCGGTGAATGAAGCTGCTAATAAACTCTGGGAAGATGAGAATTACGAATACGAAGAGTATGACGAAAATGATGGTCATCAACAGCTTACTGATGAAGAGTTGGATGCTGAACTAGAGCGTATTGAATCTGAAGAAGAGGCGGAAGAGAAGAAAAAATCTCAACAAGCCAAAAATCTGGAGAAGCCAGACTCTGATGCGAAAAAATAATAATATATAGAGAAAAGATCAAACCACGAAAGATAGAAGGCATGGAAGAGAAAAGAAGTATATTTTCTGACTCTTCCATAACGTTCGTGGGATATTTTTTACTTGATTCTCAAGCTAAGGTGGAAGAGCCCCTTTGCATTTTTGCGATAGCTATATTTTTTGTCCCATTTTCAGTTGATAGCCTTTTGCTAAAAAAAGAGTTTATGATCTATCGAGACTTGACATATAGCACTTGGTAAAGTACAGGCTATTTGTCAAGATACGCGGACAGAGAAAGACTTTGCTAACTGTATTAATCACCTAATTTTAGAGAATCCAAACTATAAGACCTACCATGTTGTGCTGGACCAACTCAATACCCACAAATCAGAAACATTGGTTCGCCTTGTTGCAAAGCATGACAATCTAACGGAAGAGCTTGGCATTAAA
>JAGLBQ010000245.1 GCA_023146675.1 Cocleimonas sp.
AAGCAATTACTGATATTTTTGCCTGATGAGGATCTTGGTAAAGAGAATGCTGTCTTTGTGCCTTTTTTTGGTCTGGATAAAGCAACGCTTACTACCCCTGCACGGATTGCCAAATTAGGAAAGGCCGTTAGCTTGCCTTGCTTTTCTTATTACGATCAGAAAGCAGCAAAATATAAAGTGGTTATTGCACCTGCCATTGAGGACTATCCCAGTAAAAATGCGAACGAAAATGCTCTGAAGCTTAATCAGCAATTAGAAAAACTGATAAAGCAAAACCCAGCACAGTATATGTGGCTGATGCGTTTGTACCGTACCCGCCCTGAAGGCGAAAGTACGGTTTATTAATATTTATTTTTTGATGATCAGCATAAAGTCGCTACTAAATTGCACCTGTATTCATGCTCCTCTTTAATAGATCAAGATCGTAAGCTATGACTCATACTTTTTAGCGTTAACAATCCTAATCTCGACGCCAAATAGTCTCTGCTCCGTTATCTTCCAAAGAAACGCCCTGCTCTTTTAATTCATCACGAATTTTATCTGCTTCAGCCCAGCTTTTCTCTGCTTTAGCATCTAAGCGCGCCTGAATAAGCACTTCAATCGCATCACGACTCAATGCATCATTACTCACATCACCTTGCAACCATTCATCAGGGGCTATTTGTAAGATTCCTAAAATACCACCTAATTGTTTTAATAAGGCTCCATGCGCAGCCGCTACTGTTTCATCTTGTTGCTGACGTATTTTATTAACCTCACGAGAGAGATCAAACAAAGCAGCTAATGCTTCTGGTGTATTAAAATCATCATGCATGGCGGCATGAAAACGGAAAGAAAAATCAGTTTTTTCAATAGGCTCTGCTTCTGGTAATCCGCGTAATGTAGCGTAGAGCCTAGCTAATGCTTTGCCTGAGCTAACCAATTGATCTTCGCTATAATTTAAAGGACTACGATATTGGCTGGTGAGCATAAAATAACGTACATCTTCACCGCGAAACTTCTTTAATACGTCACGAATGGTAAAAAAATTGTCTAATGACTTTGACATTTTCTCTTCATCAATACGGATAAAGCCATTATGCATCCAATAGTTGGCAAAATGCTGTCCTGTACACGCTTCTGACTGTGCTATTTCATTTTCATGGTGTGGAAACTGCAAATCTTTACCGCCCCCATGAATATCAAAACTAGCACCAAATAGCTCCGTTGACATGGCAGAACATTCAATATGCCAACCTGGACGACCTTTTCCCCATTGAGAATCCCATGCAGGCTCACCTTCTTTAGCTGGCTTCCATAGCACAAAATCTAACGGATCATCTTTGGCATCATCAATCGCAATACGATCCCCTGCCCCTTCACGCAAATCATCGAGATTACGTCCTGATAGTTTACCGTAGCCCTCAAACTTGGAAACATCATAATAAACATCGCCATTCTTGCCTTGGTAGGCATAATCTTTATCAATCAGTGTTTGAATCATGGTTAAAATAGCAGGGATATTTTCTGTTGCACGTGGCTCTAAAGTTGGAGGGAGCAAACCTAAACTACCTTCATCTTCATGCATTGCATCAATAAATCGTGTCGTCAGCGCAGTAAAGTCTTCATCATTTTTAATCGCACGTTCAATTATTTTATCATCAATATCCGTAATATTACGCGCATAGCTGACATCAAATCCTTTATGTAATAAGTAACGATAGATAACATCAAACGCAATCATCACCCTTGCATGACCAAGGTGGCAGTAATCGTAAACCGTCATTCCACAGACATACATGCGAATTTTATTTTTTTCGATAGGTTTGAATTCTTCTTTTTGATTGGTCAGTGTATTGTATATTTCAAGCATGATTTTTGTCTTAACGGTTAATTTAGGGATATTTAAAGTAAGTACGCATGGTAGCAGAGCCGAGACTAATCCGCTATGATACGCGCCTTGAATTACTTACCTGAATTGCAAATCATTTCAGATAAAGTAGCCTTCAATCTTAAAAATAAATTCACTCTACTCTACAAGAAGGGAAACTTCGTGAAACTATTATCAATCAAACAATTTACATTATTATTCTTCTCTTTCTTCATGTTATTTGCTGGCTGTAATGCACAAGAGAGTACAACCAAGCAGGCAACAGAAAAAGAGACTAAACCAAGCACCTCAGGAGAAAAAATGTCTGCTAATCCAATGATTCAAATAATAACGAACAAGGGAACAATCACCATTGAACTGGATGCTGAAAAAGCACCAATCTCAGCTAAAAATATGATTAACTATGTAAAAAAAGAGTTTTATGATGGCTTAATTTTTCATCGTGTTATTCCTGGATTTATGGTTCAAGGCGGCGGCATGAATCCTGACATGAGTGAAAAATCAACTACAGATCAAATTCAAAATGAAGCGAATAATGGTCTTAAAAATGATCGTGGTACATTAGCAATGGCACGTACCAATGTTCCTCATTCTGCATCATCACAGTTTTTCATTAACTTAAAAAATAATGATTTTCTTAATCATAGCAGTGAGACACCACAAGGCTGGGGTTATGCTGTCTTTGGTAAAGTAACAAAAGGCATGGATATTGTTGATGAAATTGCCAAAGTGAAGACGGGGAATCATGGTGGGCACGGTGATGTTCCTATGGAAGCCGTTATCATTGAAAAAATGACTATTGTTGAGTAATAGCTTAATACTCGCAAAGGCGTACTTTGCGCTTTTGCGAAACTAAACTTCGCCCATGAATAACATCTCACACACACTTATTTTTAATAAACGCTGGCTACTACTTCAACATAAAAAAAGTAGCCATCGCATAATTTATTGATCTAATTTCTGTTGGCTGTCCGATACAGCTAACATTGAACTCCCTCTCTGATACAGCCTTATCTCGCAGCCAGCCTCACCCCAAGGGCAAGCGCCATGCAAGATTCAAGACAACAATCAAATACAATATCAGGCATTTTATACGCACTAAGCGGTACTGCTTTATTTTCAATTAAGCCCATTATTATTAAACTGGCTTATCAAAGTGGCAGCGAAGAACTTGAAGCGATTACACTACTGACCTTGAGAATGCTATTTACATTGCCTTTTTATCTATTAATCGGTTGGTTGATGTTGAAACGAAATAAATCGACTAAAAACAATATCAATGCCCGACTCTTACTTGGCATATCAGCTACTGGCTTTTGTGGATACTACCTTGCCGCCTATCTAGACATATGGGGGTTGCAGTATATTAGTGCGCAGTTAGAGCGCATGACGCTGTTTGTCTACCCTACAATTGTTGCACTTCTTAGCTTTATCTTGTTTAAGCAGCGCATAACGCTCAATATGGTATTAGCAACGCTGTTAACCTATGCGGGTATTGCCGCTATGTATTATCAGGAAAGTCTATTAACGACTGAGCATGTCGCAAAAGGAATGAGTTTAATTGCTCTGGCAGCACTGAGTTTTGCTTTTTATATGGTATTTAGCAAAGGATATATTCAGAAAATTGGTAGCCGTTTGTTTACCAGTATTGCAATGTTGGCTTCATCCGTCTTTATTTTTATTCATTTTTTAATCAGCCAACCACTTGAAAGCTTGATATTAAGCACGGAGCTTTATCTGATTATTGCAATCATTGCTATTCCCTGCACGGTGGTTCCAAGCTTTTTGATTAGTGAAGCGATTGCCAGAATTGGTCCATCAAAAACAAGTATTGCTAATGGCAGTGGACCAATGATTACATTGATTGCCGCTATTAGTATTTTAGGTGAGCCATTTTCGATGATTTATCTGCTTGGCATGGGGCTTATTATAACGGGTATTTATTTACTTTCTAGACAAAGCTAAAAAATAAGATGCGTGGAAGATGCTCTTCATCAAGCATCTTCCACAACAGAGTTTAGCTATTAATAACTCTTACAAGATGACTTATAAGGATTAACCTTAGGATCATAAACTCCCCAGCGATACTCTAATGGTGCATTAGGATCAGAAACTAACTTTCCTGACAAAAGATTATGTTTAAGCTCTCTTAGTGGCATAAAGTACTTTTCACCTAAGCTCATCTGTACCATGCAAAAATTATTAAGCTCTTTTGTTTCTTCAGGTTTTGGTTGAGTCTTTGAGAATAAAATACGCGCCCAACGCTGTGGTTGTGTATTGGGAGCATAACGTGATACTTTTTTGAAATGCCCTTCAACGGCATTAAAAAATGCCTTTAAACGTCGATCCCTTGAAGGCGTTGAATAAGCATCATATTCTCTACGAGTCATACATTTACGCCCTTTTTTACGAATTTTTTGCAAATGCCATAGCGCATCATAAATATATACACTACGATCATTTGCATACATACATAAGGCAATTAATAAACGTAAGGTTTTCTCATCAGGCTTCTCAGGGCGCTTACCCAGTGCGCTCGCAATAATATCAGTGAAACGTACATAGTTAAGCTGCACTGCTGCTGCAATCTTATATTGCTCAGCACTAAATCCAGGCTGTTTTCTAATTGATTTTGTTATATTTTGTGGCTGGATAAAACGTCGATAACCATCTCTGTAATGCTTAGTATCCTCTGGCACATAAAATGGGAATGATTCAATTCGATCTAAAAATCGAGGTGCTTTCGGTGTGGTTGACGACATCACTTCTGCCACACCTGCATCTGTCACATTCACAATTTGATACGAATGCACACCTGGAGCGGCATAAAGATCGCCTGGCTTGATCTGGTTTAATGCAATAGGATAAGTATCAAGTCCTAATGTTTTTGTGCTGGTCATATCAGCAACATAATCTAAAAATTTGCGTACACGTTGTGTTTCTGGCAAGCGATCCCATCTTTTCATCGAATTACTGATATACCTTGCCTTGCGCTTACGTTTACTCCGCTTACTCCGTTTTTTCTTACCGTGTATATTATGAATCACAAACGGTAATTTATGTTCATAGGCAAAAATAAGGCGCATTGCATAGACTGCATCAGCACAATCATGTGAATACATATAGTAAATAGGTCTCTTCTTATCCATGAAGAAGTCTTCAGTCCAATTTTTCTTTACCCACGCACGGTAAGTATTTTCCCATTGCTCATTCCATTGATTTTTTGCTTTCCAAATTGCTGCATTGGCAGGGCTAAGGAAACTCAGTAACATCAAAATCATACAACTGATGGTATAGCGAAAGAATTTTTTCTTCATAAAAGACTCTGTTAATGTAACTTGTAAGAATAAATTTATTAATTTAAATCTTGTTACTTATAGCGTAATTTTTAAAAAAGTGTAAGGGATACATAAAATTATTAGAACAAATTAATACTGCTTAGGTTCAATACGTGCAAAAAAAAAGGGTAGATGCCAAAACATCAACCCTTTTTTATTCCTGAAAGAATTCAGGAGAACCGCTTAGTTAAAAACTAGCTTTTAACGACGATTCTGCATAAAGCGCTGTAAAGCACCACGTGTACCAGAACCAACGATTCCGTCGATAGGTCCTTTGTAGTAACCTTTAGCTTTCAACTTACGTTGCAATGCATGAACATCAACAGGTGATTTAGGTGTCATCTTAGGAACATGAACTTGACGAACCTGCCCTTGAGGCTTACGACAACTATATTTATGGCTATGATTCTTATTGTTCATTCTGTGGTTATGACGATATGAATCAGTACAATTAGGAATTGCGCGATGTGCGTGACCAGATTGCTTTCTTACAGGGCGTTTACCACTACAGCTATAACGATGAGAATGTCTAGAATTCTTATACTTATGCGTATGTCTTATTGACTTAGTACAACGATTTGCAGCATGACCATGAGTCCACTTATTGCCACGAGCTGGTGCACGATAGGTCGGACGAGCTGGTGGACGATAGGCCGGACGACGTACTTGCTGCTGCTTGCGACAACCATATTTATGAGAATGTCTCGCAGAGTTGAACTTATGTGTATGACGAACTGACTTAGTACATCCTGGAATCGCACGATGTGTATGAGTGTATCTCGAACCTTTTGAACGAGGTTTGCTGCCTGAACAACTATAACGATGTGTATGACGCGCATTGTTAAACTTATGGTTATGTCTTACAGACTTAGTACAGCGATTAGCAGCATGGAAATGACCACTTCTACGAGGAGGCTTCGCACAGTTAGTGCTACATACCTTTTTAACAACTGTTTTAGTCACTATTTTTGTTTTGTACTTAATAACAGTTTTTACTTCTGGCTTAGGCGCTGTCTGAATTTGTGACTGTGAAGCCATTTGCTGAGAAGCACCACCCGCATTTTGTGCTTGAGATGCGCCCGCTACTTGTGAAGCACCTGAACCACCAGCAACCTGCTGTTGGCTACAACCACTCGCGATGAAACCAGCCATCACCAGTGTTGCTATTGATAATTGATGTGCATTTTTCATATTTTACATCCTTATTGACATATTTTATTAGCTTAAGATTAGATTGAACAAACTATTCAGTAACTTATGTTTATCCGCAAATGGAGTATAGTATTTTTTGTGCCGACATTCAAAAAAAAGGGTGTCTTTTTCGCCTACTTTTATCGCTAAATTGTCTTTTTTACCAAAAAAACCGATTTTTCTTCATTTTTAGGTGTTTTTTTACAACAAAAAAGGCAACTCATGATAGTTGCCTTTAATATTTGCACACGATAAAATTTTCCCAATAAGAAATTTTTATCTATCGAAGTGTTTTTCCAATGCGATGAATCATTTCAATTTGTGCTTTTGCAGCATCTAACTCTGCCAATACTGCCTCATAATCCAAATCTTCTGGATCTTTACCTTGTAACGCTTCTTCAGCACGTTGTTGTGCAGCTTTTGCCGCTTCAGCATCTAGATCTTTAGCACGTATCGCTGTATCTGCCAAAACAGTAACCACATGAGGCTGAACTTCCATTACGCCGCCTGCAACAAATAAAGACACGTTGCCTTCTTCTGTTACATAGCGCAACTCACCCGCTTTTAATGTGGTAATAAGCTGTGAATGGCGTGGCATAATACCCAAATCTCCCATTTCTCCTGGTGCGAGAACTTCGAGAACTTCCCCAGAAAAAAGTGAACTTTCAGCACTTACTACTTCCAATTGCATTGTTGTCGCCATAACAGTCCACCTCGTGATTAGTAGTTTTTAGCCTTTTCGATCGCTTCTTCAATACCACCCACCATGTAGAATGCTTGCTCAGGCATATGATCGTACTCACCCGCAAGAATTCCTTTAAAGCTAGATAATGTATCAGACAGTGACACGTATTTACCTGGTGAACCTGTAAATACTTCAGCAACATGGAAGGGTTGAGATAAGAAACGTTGAATACGACGTGCGCGTGCAACGGTTTGTTTATCTTCTTCTGATAATTCATCCATACCTAAAATCGCGATGATATCTTGCAATTCTTTGTAGCGTTGCAATACACCCTGTACACCACGAGCAATGGCATAATGCTCTTCACCGATAACCAATGGATCTAGCTGACGTGATGAAGAGTCTAATGGATCAACCGCAGGGTAGATACCTAGTTCAGCGATATTACGTGACAATACTAAGGTCGCGTCTAAATGAGCAAAGGTAGTTGCAGGTGATGGGTCAGTCAAGTCATCCGCAGGGACATAGACCGCTTGGAATGAGGTAATTGAGCCTTTTTTGGTCGATGTAATACGCTCCTGAAGTGCGCCCATTTCTTCTGCTAGTGTTGGCTGATACCCTACCGCAGATGGCATACGTCCGAGAAGTGCTGATACTTCGGTTCCTGCTAAGGTATAACGGTAGATGTTGTCGATAAACATCAATACATCACGACCTTCATCACGGAAACTTTCAGCAATGGTCAAACCCGTTAGCGCAACACGTAATCTATTTCCTGGAGGCTCATTCATCTGACCGTAGACGAGTGCAACTTTATCCAGTACGCCACCCTCTTCCATCTCGTAGTAGAAATCGTTTCCTTCACGAGTACGCTCACCCACACCTGCAAACACAGAAAGACCACTGTGTTCTTTGGCGATATTATTAATTAGCTCCATCAATGTTACGGTTTTACCAACACCCGCCCCACCGAATAAACCAATTTTACCACCTTTAGCAATCGGCATAACTAAGTCGATAACTTTGATACCTGTTTCTAAAATATCAAGTGATGCTGCTAATTCGTCATAAGCAGGGGGTGGACGATGAATTGGCATATAAGT
>JAGLBQ010000246.1 GCA_023146675.1 Cocleimonas sp.
AGAATCCGTTATAAACAGAAAAAATTAATAACCTACTGATTATATTGTTAATTAGCTAAAGCTGAATTTGATATCGATGCTTAAAATCACAGATTGAGACCACTACCCTTTTTTAATCAAAAAATACTGCTTAATTACCTTGAAAGGGCTGGTTTTAGTAATCTAATCCAAGCTTCCTAAGCATCATATCCCAAAACAGGTCCTAACCACTTCTCTGCCTTTTCTATCGTCCAACCTTTACGCTTAGCGTAGTCTTCCACTTGATCGCGTTGAATTTTACCTGTGCCAAAGAAGCGACTATCAGGGTGCGCAAAGTACCAGCCTGATACGGCAGCGGCTGGCCACATGGCGTAGGATTCTGTAAGCTTTAATCCAATGCGTTGCTCAGGTTGTAGCAACTCCCATAACGTGCCTTTTTCGGAATGCTCAGGGCAAGCGGGATAACCTGGAGCGGGGCGGATACCGTGGTATTTTTCTTTGATTATTTCATGATTGCTGAGTGTTTCATCTGCGTTATAGCCCCAGAGGTATTTGCGCGTTAGTTCATGCATTTTCTCTGCTAATGCTTCTGCAAAACGGTCTGCTAAGGCTTCTAGGAGAATGGCATTATAATCATCGTACTCTTTTTTATACTGCTCGACATGTTCTTCAATGCCAAACCCTGCGCTGACGGCAAAGCTTCCTAGCCAGTCTGGTTGCTCACTTTTTGGGGCGATAAAATCAGCTAGACAGAAGTTGGCTTGCTGTTTATTGCGATCCATCTGTTGGCGTAGATGATGCAATGTGGTGTGACTTTGCGTGCGCGACTCGTCAGTATAGAGCTTAATATCATCGCCCTGACTATTGGCGGGATGAAAGCCTAATACTGCTTTTGCCGTGAGCCATTTCTCATCAACTAGGGTTGTTAACATGGTTTTTGCATCGGCCAATAATTTAGTCGCCTCTTCACCGACGACCTTATCCTCAAGAATAGCAGGATAACGTCCTGCCAGCTCCCAACTACGGAAAAAAGGAGTCCAATCAAAGGTATCCACTAAATCAGCTAAGGGGTAATCATCAAATTGCACTATCACGCTGCCATTTTCAAGTACCTCTTTTTGATAGGCTACGCCATTGGGCAAAGCAACATCCGCATCAAACACCGCAGGTTTTACTGCCTGATAAGCAGACCAATCAATATTCACTTTATTCTCCCGTGCTTGTGCTAAGGGAGCTGTTTTCTTTTGACGCTGATTGCTGGCGCGTTTAATTCGCATCGCATCATATTCATCTTTAATGTCTTTGCCATACTGTACTTTGGCTTCTTTGGATAATAATTTTCCTGCAACGCCAACAGCCCGCGAGGCATCAGGCACATAAATAGCCGCACCATGATATTGTGGGTCAATTTTTACCGCTGTATGGATTTTTGAAGTGGTGGCACCGCCAATAAGGAGGGGAATATCAAAGCCTTGACGTTCCATTTCTTTTGCAACATTGACCATTTCATCCAGCGACGGGGTAATTAGCCCTGATAAGCCAATGATATCCACATTCTCTTCACGCGCTTTTCGCAAAATATCTTCAGTAGGAACCATAACGCCCATATCAATGACCTCATAGCTATTACATTGCAGCACAATACCAACAATATTTTTGCCAATATCATGCACATCGCCTTTGACGGTTGCCATCAAGATTTTACCGTTACTGCTAATCTCGCAACCTTCTTTTTCCGCAATTAAAAACGGCTCTAACCACGCCACCGATTTTTTCATCACGCGTGCAGATTTAACCACTTGTGGCAAGAACATTTTGCCCGCGCCAAAGAGATCCCCCACGACATTCATGCCGTCCATTAACGGCCCTTCAATAACGTGAATGGGGCGTTTTAATTCTGCCAGCGCTTCTTCTGTATCGGCATCAATATAAGCATCAATTCCCTTGACTAGCGCATGTGCTAAACGCTCCCTAACAGGCAAATTACGCCATTCTAAATTAACTTTGCTTTCCGCTTTTGTACCATCGCCAATATAATTAGGCGCAATATCGGTGAGTCGATCCGTGCCATCATCGGTGCGATTAAGGACCACATCTTCAACCGTTTCACGTAACTCTTTAGGTAAATCATCATAGACGGCTAACTGCCCTGCATTGACGATTCCCATATCCATTCCTGCTTGAATCGCATGGTAAAGAAACACTGAGTGAATGGCTTCACGTACAGGATTATTGCCGCGATAGGAGAACGAAACATTGGAAACACCGCCTGAAATCTTACAATGCGGTAGGGTTGCTTTGATTTCTTGAGTCGCTTCGATAAAATCAACGGCGTAGTTATTATGCTCATCAATACCCGTCGCAATAGCAAAAATATTCGGATCGAAAATAATATCTTCGGGTGGAAAGCCGACTTCTTCGGTCAGAATTTTATAGGCACGACTACAAATTTCAATTTTACGCGCCTTAGTATCCGCTTGCCCTTTTTCATCAAATGCCATTACAACCGCTGCTGCACCATAGCGTTTAATTAAGGTGGCTTGACGAATAAAATTATCGATACCTTCTTTCATCGAGATGGAGTTAACAATGCCTTTACCTTGAATGCATTTTAACCCTGCTTCAACAATCTCCCATTTAGAGGAGTCCACCATCACAGGCACCCGTGCAATATCAGGCTCGGCAGCAATTAGATTTAAGAAGCGTACCATCGCTTCTTTGGATTCCAACATTGCCTCATCCATATTAATATCGATAACCTGAGCGCCATTTTCAACTTGTTCTTTGGCAACTTCGAGCGCGGTATCGTAATCCTCTTCTTTAATGAGACGCTTAAAACGTGCAGAACCCGTGACATTGGTACGCTCACCGACATTAGTAAACAGGCTAGTTGCACCAATATTAAAAGGCTCCAAGCCTGATAAACGGCATTCAATTGGCAGATCTGGTATGTCGCGAGGTGTCATATCTTGCATTGCATCGGCAATGGCTTTGATATGAGCAGGACTAGAGCCACAACAGCCGCCAACAATATTTAAGTAACCACTGCCTGCCCATTCTTTAATATGCTCAGCCATTTCAGGTGGCTCTAGATCGTATTCACCAAACTCATTGGGTAACCCCGCATTAGGATGCGCAGAAACATAGGTTTTACTAATTCGCGACAGCTCCTGAACATACTGGCGTAACATATCCGGGCCTAAGGCGCAGTTAAGACCAATAGAAATAGGCTCTGCATGGATCAGCGCATTATAAAACGCCTCTGTTGTCTGACCTGATAAGGTACGTCCAGAGGCATCTGTTATCGTGCCAGAAAGCATAATCGGTAAGTCAATATTATCTTCTTCAAACACCGTCTTAACGGCAAAAATAGCCGCTTTCGCATTCAGTGTATCGAAAATAGTCTCGATCAGAATAATATCCGAGCCACCTTCAATTAAGCCGCGTGTTGATGCGCTGTAATCTTCCACTAAATCATCAAAGGTAATGGCTCGAAAACCAGGATCATTGACATCAGGCGACATGCTACAGGTTTTACTGGTTGGGCCTAAAACACCCGCAACAAAACGTGGCTTATCAGGCGTGCTGTACTTATCTGCAGCCTCGCGTGCAACCTTTGCACCTGCGACATTCAGCTCGTAGGCAATATCTTCCATTTCGTAGTCAGACATACTCACGCGGGTTGCATTAAACGTATTGGTCTCAACAATATCCGCGCCAGCCTCCAGATATTCCTCATGAATTTCACGAATAATATCGGGCGCAGTAATCGCCAATAAATCATTATTGCCCTTGATCGACACATGATAATCTGCAAAGCGCTCACCCCGATAATCGGCCTCCTCCAACTTACGTCGCTGGATCATGGTGCCCATTGCACCATCAAGGATTAGAATACGTTGCTTTAATAAATTCTTTAATTGTTGTGTTTTATTCATAATAGTATGCGGATTATTGTTGAAATTTAGGAGTGAATATTCTAATTTTAGTCATATTGAAAACGATAACTCAATTAGCTTTTATACGTGATTTAGATGGAATTGCAAGAAGTGAGTGGGGTTGGGAGTTTAGGGGTTTGGGTGCAAGCTAGATTGTTTAAGTTATTATTTTCTCATTCCTTGCTGTATTCTAAGCACCAAAATAATCAATACGGATAAACTGATAAAAGATGATCACAGGCGAACTAAAAAGCCAAGTCGATAAGATTTGGGAAGCATTTTGGACAGGGGGTATTTCCAATCCTCTCACCGTTATCGAGCAATTTACCTTCCTGCTATTTTTGCGGCGTTTGGATGAAAACCAGCAACTGGCAGAGAAAAAAGCCAATATGATGGGTATCGAAATGCAAATTGCTATTTATACTCCAGCGCATAAAAAGCTCCGCTGGCATAGTTTTAAAAATGCAGATCCAGAAAGTCTCTTCGCCCTGTTTACCCAGCCACAAACTGATTGTGATAATCTCACCGTGTTTGAATTTATGAAACAGCTTGGTAGTGAAGCAGGCGTGTTTGCGCATTACATGAAAGGCGCGACCTTTATGATCCCAACGCCAAAGTTGCTGGATCAAGTGGTGCAGATGATTGACAAGATCAAAATGGATGACCGCGATACTAAGGGTGACTTATACGAGTATTTACTGTCTAAAAT
>JAGLBQ010000247.1 GCA_023146675.1 Cocleimonas sp.
GCAAGGTTCAAAAATGCCCATTCCTTTAGCACATGGCGAAGGTCGCGCTGTCTTTGATAATAAAGATGAAATACAGGGCGTGCTTGATGCTAATTTAGTGACACTACGTTATTTGGATAATGCAGGGCAGCCTACTGAGCATTATCCTGAAAACCCCAATGGCTCACCGCAAGGAATTACAGGGCTCACCTCAGAAGATGGTCGATTTACCGTTATGATGCCCCACCCTGAGCGCGCCTTTCGTACTGTGACTAATTCATGGCACCCTGATGATTGGAATGAAGATGCAGCATGGATGCGGATGTTTAGGAATGCTAGGGTTTGGGTTGATTAAAAAATATTTATTTCAATATAATTATCATCTCTGTATGCGACAAAAAATATTATGAATATTCTAATGTATTGATTTTATGGTAGTGGGTCATTTCTTTGAAATTATGATATTTCAAAGTAGAAAACAACATGCAGATCATTGAATTAATATTTATTTCTCTGCTGTTTTTTTTTAAAATCACAGACCTGACCCACTACTACTGCGCTAACCTATGTATATGCAGTCCAAGCATATAATCATATTTTATCAACATATCATTAAGCTAATCTATTTTACAGTTTGTAGACTTGCAGTAGGAGGTAACTCATATCAAAAAATGGGCGCAGTGAAACCTTATAAAACGGATAATAAAGCAGAAGGACGCATCGCGGTAACAAAGAAAGAGTCTGATAAGTTTATGTTCAAGGTGCCTACATTACGTAATATCGAGTTAACGTATCCATACTTCCATGATGGTAATGCAGCAACTCTGACAGATGCGGTTAGTATTATGGGAGAGATACAATTAGGTAAAAAATTTAGTAACGATGAAAATGCCAGCATTGTTGCTTTCTTAAAAACACTGACAGGCGAGCAACCTTCATTTAAAATACCGACTTTACCACCCTCTGTTGATAATACACCTAAGCCTGTTCCGTTTAAGTAGGCTTAACGATTATCAAATATACTTTCGTCAATGCAAATATTTAGGTTAGATACATCATTTACCTATCTGCGAATACTCACTGGCGAAAGTATTTATTTTATAAACGACTCTTTAAATTAAATGATTGATTTTGAACGTAATCCATACACCATCCAACAACGCTCCTTTGAGATTGTTCGCCAACAAGTCAATATGGATCACCTTAACGAGCTGGAACAACAGATTGCTATTAGAATGATTTATGCCTGTGGTGATCCTTCAATTATTGATGATTTACGCTTTAGTAGCGCCGCAACGGACGCAGGTCTGCATGCATTACAGCAACAAGCGCAAGTTTTATGTGATGTGAATTTAGTGATAGCACCCTTAAATAAAAAATTACTAGAACAGCCCCCTCTGTGCTTTATCAACGATAAAAAAGTAATTTCCCAAGCAACAGCAAAACAACACACACGCAGCATGATTGCCGTGGATTATTGGCATCATGATATTGCAGGCAGTATTGTTTTAGTTGGTAATGCTCCCACTGCTCTATTTCGCCTTATGGAATTGCTTGAGCAGAATAAAATAGATAAACCTGCTTTAATTATTGCTATTCCTGTGGGTTATACAGGAGCTGCTGAGTCGAAGCAGTACCTTTGGGATCATTATCAGGCATTGGGCATTGAGTGTATTGTTTTATTGGGTACACGTGGTAGTAGTGCTTTAGCAGCTACGGCTATGAATGCTTTATTGAGTCATTATCATGGGGTTGTATTTTGATTCATGTGGTTGGATTAGGTCTAGGTCATCGTGAAACCTTAAGCAATAATGCTTTACATGCAATTCATAATGCAGCGCTTATTATCGGTTCTCAACGTCAATTATCGTGTGTGCTATCATTATTGAATGATGTGCAAGAGCAACGAAATTATCCTAGCCCCTTTGTTGGTCTTAGCACTCAACTCTCTACTTATTTAGCGACGTATCCTACCAATAAAATATGCCTACTTGCCTCTGGCGACCCTCTTTTTTATGGCATTAGTGATTTTTTACTACGTCACTTCTCAACAAATTTACTCACCTTTTACAGCAATACATCATCAATACAAACCGCCTTTGCACGTATTAAAAAACCGTGGCAACAGGCTAAAACTATCAGCCTTCATGGCCGTCCTTTAAGTAATCTTATTCCTCATCTAGCGAATAACCCACTGGTTGCGTTATTAACTGATAAGCATAGTCATCCCCAAGCTATTGCAAATTTATTATGCACATACGGCTATGATGAAGCTAAACTATGGGTTTGCGAAACATTAGGCTCAAAAGATGAAAAGGTTTCACTTTTTATTGCTAAAGAACTAGCAAATTCCACTCAACATTTTCACCCATTACATATCACCATTGTTGAAACAAAAGTGGCTCACTGCACTTTGCCTAGCTTTGCTGGATTTCAGGATGAGTTATTTATAACGGATACCGATCAAGCAGGTAGAGGCATGATCAGTAAACGCGAAGTACGTCTTACAGCGTTAAGTTTATTACAACCAAAGGCAAATGATATTGCATGGGATATTGGCGCAGGTTGTGGGACAATTGCGGTTGAATGGGCGTATTGGAATCAGCAAGGTACCCTTTATGCTGTTGAGCATCATACCAAGCGCTTGGCTTGTCTTAAGAAAAATAAGCAAAAATTTGGAGTTAATAATTTACAGATTATTGCAGATAAAGCACCAGATGGATTGAATGATCTTCCACAACCTAATGCTATTTTTATTGGGGGTACAGCGGGAAAGCTATCAGCCATTATGGATACTTGCTGGAGTAGCTTGCTTACAGGTGGTTGTTTGGTGATCAATTGTGTGACAGAAAATTGTAAAGCGGATCTGCAACACTGGTTACAGCAGCAAGATATTGCAGATGAGATGCTTGAATGGACAGAAATAGCGGTGAGTAAAGGTGGTCAATTAGCAGGACAATTATTAATGCGTCCGCGTCTTCCAGTACGTTTATTAAAAATAGTGAAAGACTAATAATGAATGAAAATAATGGAATATTTTACGGCATTGGCGTGGGCACGGGTGATCCAGAGTACTTAACCTTAAAAGCAGTGCGTCTAATACAGCAAGCGGATGTTATTGCTTATTTAAAATCTGATAAAGGCGTTAGCATCGCCCGCGATATTGCATCAGAATGGATTAAAGAACAGCAACAAATAATCATTCTAATGCCTTATAAAACCAATCGTGATGCAGCTAATAAAGCCTATGATACTGCGGAAAATAAGATTTCTGGCTATCTTCAACAAGGGCTAAGTGTTGCTTTTATATGCGAAGGCGACCCTCTCTTTTTTGGTTCTTATATCTATTTACATCAAAGGTTAAGCCAACACTATCACTGTAAAATAGTGCCAGGTATTAGCTCAATTAATGCCGCAACTGCATTAGCACAAATACCACTGACACAGCAAAATGAAACCTTAGCCGTTGTTACCTCTCGCAATTCAGATGAGGAAATTCTGAGTGTATTAGATAATCATTCAAGCGTTGTTATTATGAAAGCGGGCATTGCTCGCCCGCGTTTATTGGCGTTAATTAAACAAAGCAAACGATTAGAAAATACTTGTTATGTACAGCGAGCAGGACAGAAAGGGGAAGTAGTGATTCACGATGTTAGCCAACTCATAGGGAAAGGGGATTATTTTTCGCTGTTAGTTGTGCGTTAGGAGCTTTTATTCATCGTTAGTAGAGACGCTCTCTACTAACTAAAATAAATTACTTAGAACTTTCAATAACTGAAACGGCTGGCTTATTACCACTAAATACACTACCTGTGGGATTAAAACGTAGCCATACACCAGGCTTAGAACTAAAAGTATTATCTCTAACAACCGTTCCATCAACGCTATGAACGTCGGTCACTTCACCTGTTGTACCAATAATAATATCTTTTCTTTCTGTATTTCTAAAACGGTTATTAGAAATAGTATTATTATCATCTTCAACAATAACTGCTTTTTCAGTGTTATCGAAAGTATTGTTAATTACTCTATTATTTTTTGCAAAATCTTCATAATATTTCTCACTGTTCTTTTCCCTTATATGTATAACAGGATCGCCACATTTGAAGTTATTTAAGTCTCGACTTTGACGGGATCCAATCCAAACACCCTTTTTCTCATCAGAGAAACTATTATTTTCGATCAAATTAAAATTACTGCCTTGATAACGAGGTAATTGCTCTGCTTCTTTATAGCGTTCATAACAATTTTTATATATAAAAATTGCACCACCTGCATTATTAACAAACTTATTATTTTTAATTGTATTGTAGGCAGAAGAATCAACCGCAATAGCTTCACGCTTGCGAACACGAGGCTTACGTTTTCTTTCCTCTAAATTATAGGTACTATCACCATTTTTAGAGAATATTGAGTTACTGATGGTAATTCGTTGAGTACCAGATTCTAAATACATCCCCATATCCGACGCTCTATCAATGGTATTTTTATTAGCAATAAGATCCGTTATATAACGCTGTATGAAGATACCTGCCTTATGACTTTTTATTATTTCATTATTTTCTATACGTATATTTTTAGGCGACAGTGTTCTTAAATAATTCTCTAATACCGCAACATTACGCCCTGCTTTCAAGTCATCATGTGATGTCTTATTAAGACCAAATGAAATATTAAAACCATTGATATAAAAAAGAACTTTGCAGTTCTTTACCGTTACATTTTGTAAAAAGTTATTTTCTGACCCTGAAATAGTAAATGCTGTATTACGAGGAACTTCTGCTACTTTATAGCGACGATAAAATTCATTCCTTTTTATTTTTCCTAAACCATTTAGCTCAGCACCATTGCAATCAAAGGTAATGTCAGATTTAGAAATAGTAAACGTGACTTTGTCATATTTACAGCCTTTAGGGATGGTAGTATTTTTAGCAATTTCAATCGTTTCACCAGAATTCCATTTAGGGCAATTGGCTGGATTACTATTTTGTATTGGTGTACGAGTTGGTACAGAAAGATCCAATAATTTATCTGCATTACAAGCTGACAGTAATAGCAAAGGGATGAGAGTTAGTACAATTTTCATATTGAGTTACCTTTAAACATTCCCTTATAAGGGTAGCTTATGTGTGGATAGTTTTCTAATTATTATTTAAATGATGGAGTATTTAATCCTGACAAGCACTTAACATTGTCTGATTATATCGCTCAGCATAAGCAACAAAGGCACTGTAAAAACGTCGATGATACTGACCATAAAGCTGATCCCCAAAACCTCTTTCATAACGCAACCCGCACTGCCCTTTTAGCATTGAGTAGGTATTAACATCAATGCTAGGAATATTCAGCCCCCTACCCGCTTTAGCAATGAATTTTTTATCACCACTGGCAATCGCTTGTTGCGCATCAGCAACAGGGTTGCGCTGATTCAAGTCAGCTAGTTTTTGGATAAACTCATGGTCTTTTGACTGCTTTGGAGGACTCACAGTATTGATGCCTCCTTGAAAATCTGTCTCTTTTTTATCACCGTTTGCCATACATCCCTGCTGTGTTATTAACACTACTCCCATCAGTGCTATATAATTTTTATTTCTCATAATTTAAACCTTTAGATGATAATACTCTAATTGCCAGAAACAATAATAACAACAATAATAATTGCGACAAAACCAAGCTCCCCGCACTTTTTTTCTTCACTATTGGCGCTACTTTAGCTTGGTCACTTATGATGAAATTTTCAGGAGAAAGTGCAAAGAATATATTATTGCTACAGCTTATTTTCAAACGTGCTTGTGTACTTTCTTTTGTCTCGGCAGGAATAACAATTCTTTCACTTCCATCATTTTGCACATTTTCTTTGAGCATTGCAAAATGCTTTCCAGCATCTGTGGATAATGCAATATCTACCTTAGCACAGTCAATAGGGTTAGCATCCGTGTTCGCTACATTCCATACAATTGATAATTCCTGTTTTCGCTTTATAGCCGTTGACGCATCAGGCTCCCTTATTGCAAATGCAGTCCCTGTATCATGTACTCTTAATTGAATCCCATCAATTGCTACTCCGCCTTTTCCATCTCTAACGACTAGATTAAATTTCAATGTGCGTGATGTGGTTGGTAAAATCTCACCTTTTGTTTGCGTTCCTGCTAATAAATCAGATAGTTTAGGGATACTTCGTTGTGAAGATATTGAAGGTAAATAAGAACGAATAATTGCATTATGTCCATTATCAATATCAAGGGCAGATGTTGTGCCTAGATCCATTTGATCCCATGCATAAGTCAGTACATCATTATCTGCATCGGTTGCTTTTGCACTCAATAAAAAAGGAGTTCGTGCGGGTATGATATAATTCTTTCCTGCATCTGCTTCTGGTTGAGAGTTGTCTACTACCTTAATTTTCGCACAACTAGAACCTTTGCCTTCATGCGTATAGCGTGCTATCTGTTGAATACTAGCAGAGTGAAACACTGCATCTGTATTGTTTTGTAAGTCATCATCCTCACAAATACCCGCATACGCCATTATAGTTGAACCTCCACCTGGCTCATAGGCTGTGCTAGCATTGCGCGTTGTACAACCGCTTTTTGTACTATTAAAAGTATGCTCAGCACCAAACTGATGCCCCATCTCATGCGCTAAAAAATCAATATAAAACACATCATTATTCGGGAATGGCAACCCCGTCGCACCCACTGCTTTTAGTTCATCTTGACAAACCGCATTCAACACTGCAATACCGCCCTGTTTCGTTCCAAACACATGGCCTATATCATAATGATTACTCCCTATAACACGATCAATATTAACCTGATTTTGATCTGATAATTGATTACTGGAGTCATTAGTGTAAGGGTCAAAAAAACTATCGGTGTAAATAATCTGATTATTTTCCGCAACCAAAATAAGCCGAATAGCAAGATCTCTTTCATAGATTTCATTGACTCGATTAATGGTGGTCACGACAGCCGCTAAGCCTTTTGCAACAGTACCTCCAAAAAAACGTGTATATTCTCCCGTTGTTGCTACTGCCAAGCGGTAAGTCTGCAAAATAGAATTTTTTGACTTTGCTAAACGCCGTTGTAAAACATCAGGAGAATTTTTCTTTGATATTGGATGATTTAATTTACATTGATGCAAGGATGAAGGCATAGAATCACGTTGCTTGCTTAAATAATACTGATCACCTTCAAATATTTTAGGATCAATAAAAACCGTTTCACCATTACTTAAACTCAATAGGGCATGAAAACCTGCGGGGGTAAAATCTAGCCTTCCACTCAGTACTTTATTCGCCACACCATGGACTTTCCATGTTTGCATTTGTGGGTACTTTTCTGCCAGTGCAAATTCCATAATAGGTGACTGCTCTACACTAACCAGTACTGTCTCACCTGATGGGAGTGGCAATGCTATTTGCAACGCTGCTTGTCGAGCCATTTTTTTATTGTTTGTTTCGCTAGGCGCAGAACTTAGCTGATCCAATAAACGTTTTGCATCCAGCGTTAACCAACGTACGGACTGCTCCTCACTTCTCGCTTGTTTATTGCTACTGGAAGGTGTTGTAACATCAATCCAAACTGATGTTTTTTCTGCTCCAATCGCATTCGTTTTTAGCATTACAAATGATAAAAATAAGAAAAGAAATAAAATACGCTTCATTTAGATACCTTTGATTAATTTTGAGCCTGTTTAACCATTTCTGACATTTTTATGGTTATTGATCTACAATTTCAACTCGTAAGACACCCGTTATCAGAAATAAACCACATAAAAAAGTTCCAGCAGGATGCATATTATGAAAAATATAAACAAGTTAATTATTACATTATCTCTATTTTCAACAACACTACTCATCAGCTCATGTAATAAAGTAAAGTCACCAGCACCAAAAACAGTTACGCTGACAAATACATCGTGGAAACTTGTTGATATGGATAAGAGTAAGGAGAGGAAAGCTATCACACTTAAATTTTCAGAGTCACGCGCAGGTGGATTTTCAGGATGTAATCAGTATTTTTCTAGTTACTCTCTGTCTAATGGTAATGATATTAAATTTAGTACAATTGGTAGCACTAAAAGAGCATGCTTTTCAAAAGATATAACAAAACGAGAGCATCTATATCTGGGAAAATTAAGCGCAATACATTCTGTCCTTGATAAAGGTGACCAGCTAACTCTTAACGGTGAGCAAGGCAAGTTGGAGTTTATTAAACAATAATTTATATGGTAACTACTTAGCTGGCATAACTCCTATTGATGTTTCGCTATAACGCAGATTTTTTACTTCCAATCACGCCTGTCACTAACCCTGTGCCCAGTAAAATGATCGCTGTCGCTATCCACATCCGCATAGTCACAACCTCTCCTAATAATAAATAAGCCCAAAGAAAAGAAAATATGGGAATAATAAATGTAACCGACACCGCTTTAGAGGGACCTATTGTTTGAATTAATTTATAAAAAATAAGATAAGCAAAGGCGGTACATAACATGCCTAAAGCAAGTGCATAAGTCCAAGATAGTGTTGGAATGACACTAAAGTCGGGCAAAAAGAATACCGCTAAAACCAACATGAATAAGGTGGCAAAAAACAAGGTTCCTGCCGTCGCCGTCATTGACGACACACCTTTTAAGTATTTTTTAGTAGTATTTGCCGCAATGCCATAGGACACCGTGGTCATTACAGCTGATGCAATGGGTAGCCATGAAACGGTATCCCAATTCATTTTATCCCAGACTAAATAAGTAATGCCTGAAAAACCGATCAGCATGCCTAATAATTGTGGTTTATTCATTTTATCTTTTAGCCACAAGTGCGCAATTAAAGCGGTAAAGATGGGAGTTAATGCATTAATGATCGACATAACACCTGCATTTAATGACAAGCTTGCATAAGCAAGAAAACTAAAAGGCAAAGCAGAATTTAGCAGCCCTATAACAAACAACATTTTCCAGTATTTAATAAACTCTTGCAGTCGTTGTTTTACAAATAGGAATCCAATCAAGCATAAGGCAGCGACACCTACACGAATAGTAATGAGTACAATCGGACCAAAATCTTCAGCGGTAGCACGCATAAAAATAAAGGAAAGCCCCCAAACCGCAGCTAACAAGAGTAATAACAAAGCGTCAGATAATTTCATAGGCTACTAAATTTTTAATGTGAATTTATAT
>JAGLBQ010000248.1 GCA_023146675.1 Cocleimonas sp.
AACAAATGAAAAACAAAGGGGATAGCTTTATGGCATTTTGCGGGTTGGATTTTGGCACCAGTAACTCTACGATTGGAGTAGAAAATAATCATCAAATAGAAATGGCTATGCTAGAGGGTGACAACAAAGTCCTACGTTCTGCTATTTTTTTGGATGATGAAGAAACACAAGTTTATTTTGGTGAAACTGCAATTAATCAGTATATCGAGGGTACTGAAGGACGCTTGATGACATCAATAAAATCAGTCCTTGGTTCTTCTTTAATGGAACAAAAAACACGTGTTTTTAATCAGATGAAACCTTTTTCAGATGTTTTAAGCTACTTTATCAAACAGATGAAAGACAAGGCTGAATATTCATCAAATCAGGTCATTGATAGCGTGGTACTTGGTAGACCTGTTCGTTTTAATGATCGTGATGACAAAATTGATCAGATTGCTGAGGATACCTTGCGTGATATTGCCAAGCGCCAAGGCTTTAAGCATATTGAATTCCAGTATGAGCCAATTGCAGCCGCAATGGCTTATGCTCAAGAGGTAAAAAAGGAGCAGCTTGCGCTGATTGTAGATATTGGAGGGGGAACATCCGATTTTACTTTAATTAAATTAGCAGCCAATAACAACCACTCTCCAAATGATATTTTAGCCACGGCAGGTGTGCATATTGGTGGAACTAATTTTGATCAGAAGCTCAGTTATCGCGCTGTAATGCCACATCTTGGCTTACATTCAAGCTTACGCTCTATGAATGGAACAGATATTGAAATACCACGTTCTTATTTTTCAGATTTATCCACATGGCATAAAATCAATCAACTATATTCTAGAAAAATGCTTATTAATATTAAAATGGGGCTGGCAACCGCTAATAATAAAAAACTCACTAACCGTTTCATTAAAGTATTAGAAAATAGAGAAGGACACCGACTGATTGAGCGGATTGAAATGGGAAAAAAGCAACTTTCTGATGTCGCTTCTATCCACATACCCTTGGAGTTTATTGAAGACTGTCTTGAAGTGAAGCTAGAAAAACAGCATTTTGAAGAGATAATTACTGATGATTTAAATAAAATTTATCAAACCATTATAACACTCATGAATGAAGCACAAACTAAGCCTGAGGCGGTTGATATAGTTTTTTTTACAGGAGGCACTACTCAAATTGGTAAAATTAAGACTGATATTATGTCGATGTTTAAACACGCCAAACAAATTAAGGGCGATGTCTTTAGTAGTGTTGGCTATGGCTTGACATTGGATGCAAGTAAACGTTTTTGATTTATCGACACTTTTTATTGCCTGTATGAAGCCTAAATAATAAAACAACACGTTATTTTGCTACAGAAGGTGCGAACTACAAAACGCCGCTACTTTTAATATTCAAATAAGCATTTATTAACTCAACACTTAAATGATCAGGTGTGGTTTCTACTGCATTAGTTCCATTATGCAGTAGTTTTTCAAATGCTTTTTTACGATGCTGTAAATATTGATGCGTTGCCGCATTGAGAATAGCATCTGGCAGTTTTTCAATAGGCTGATGAAACACATCATCAATGGCTTTTTCACGCAGACTACTAATGAGTACTAAATGCCGTTTACGCAATAAATTAATTGCAGGCAGTAAATCATCACTGTCTTCATCACGAATATTGGTTAATACAATAATCAATGCACGCTTTTTATGGCGAATCATTAAATCAGTGGCTGCTTTACTAAAGTCGGGTGATTCACTACTGGGTTGCAAATCATAAATTGTATTTAAAATTTGCTGTATGGTGTGATAACCCTTACGTGGTGGTATCCAGCGTGACTCGCCTGAGAATGTGCCTAATCCTACGGCATCACCTTGGCGCAGTGCAACATAAGAAAGTAGCAGGATAGCGTTTAGCGTATGATCAAAGTGTGATAATTCATCATCTTTAGCTAACATGCGATGCCCGCAGTCCAGCATAAAAATAATCTCCTGATCACGTTCATCTTGATATTCTCGTGAAATAAGCTTTAGGCTACGCGCGGTTGCTTTCCAGTCTATCTGGCGTAGGGCATCACCCTCACGGTATTCACGTAGTTGATGAAAATCCTGCCCTTCTCCACGGCGCCGCTTTTTGATAATCCCCATTTGGCTTAGGTTATTATCGGTAGCTAGCAAAGCATATTGCGAAATAGCAGCAAAGTTTGGGTAGACATGCGTTTCACTTATTTCATCTAATTTAATATTTCTTTGCCACAATCCTAGCAAAGAATCTAGATGGATTTGCACTAGCGGAAAGAAAAATTTACCACGCTCTATAGCCGTTAGTTTATATTCAATATCAGCATACTGCTTTGCACCTATGCTAAGACTAACAGGCAAGCCTTCAACGTCCATTGATTCAGGGTAATGATCATAAACTTGCAGTGACTGCGAACGCTTGGAGTGGTTATGTAAACGTAGCTTTACTTGACGATTGACACCTAGTGGTAACGAACTAGGCGCATCTCGCAAGGCTTCAATGGGTTGCTTTAGGTAAACTAATAGTAAGTCAACAGCGACACTAACCAACACGACATAAAGAGAAAATTGCCATATTGCTATTAAATCTGTCCATACCGTTGCTAATAAACCGATTAGGGCAACTATTGAGAGACTATAAAAGAGACGTTTGGAGGGGATAGGCATTTGTGAAGTCCAGAGCGTTATGAACCGCAACGCTGGAGCGCGCTGCACACTGCATTCCCATGCAGAAGCATGGGAACAAGAAAAAATTAACCGTCTTGTAATAGATTTTTAAGATCAATCAACGCGGCATTAGCACGTGATATATACGATGCCATCACTAAGGAGTGATTGGTTACAAAACCAAAGCCGCTACCATTAAGAATGACAGGACTCCAAACGGTTGATTGCGTAGATTCCAACTCACGGATAATTTGGCGCAGACTGGTAAGTGCATTTTTCTTTTTCAATACACTGTCAAAATCTACTTCTACCGCTTTTAAAATATGCAGCATTGCCCACGCTTGTCCACGAGCCTCATAAAAAACATCATCAATCTTAAACCAATTTGTTTTAATTAATTGTTGATCAGCAGTCTGAGTGCTTTGTGTTGCTGCACTATCACCTGCTAAATCCGTATTAATTCTTAGTTGTCCAACGCTCGCACTTAAGTTTTGAGATAATGAACCAAGACGCTTTTGCATTTTATTTAATAAGGTACGTAGGTTATCTGCACGCGCAAAAAACTGTGCTTGACCTTTCTGTAATTCATCAAGATAGGCATCTACTTTTTTACGCCCTGTCTTATACGAACTTTCAGCAGGTGGTAGCATCCATGATTCACTATCAATATTAAAACTAATCTGTGCCTTAACTAGGTTTTTATTTTCAGATGATTGTGACTGTGAGCGACTTAAATCATCACGCATTGACAATGAGAAATCACGAATTTGAGTGAGCACACCAAATTCCCAGTTGGGAATATTATCCATCACCACCCCAGGAGGTAGCTTATCATTTTCAATAAACCCCCCTGGCTTATCAAGCAATGTAGTGACTAAACGTGAAAGTGTTGCCGTTGTCACCGCACCATTCACTATTTTTTGCCCTTTTTCAGTCCCTGTAATTTCATAGGTATTTTCAAGCACATCAAACTGCGCTGGCTCACTACTCCAGATAAACATTAATACAAGTACGGCAACTACAGCCGTTACTGAAAAAAGTCCTAAGGTCCACTTTAATCCTTTTTCTTTCCATACTTTAGGGTTGTAATAAGAAATGACTTCTTTTGTCTTTATTACCGTTTTTTCTGCAACAGGCATAGATTTTTTCCTCTGGTTATTTTAATTATACATATATTGTCTAGGTAATAATAATTCAATAGCTTTCTAATATGCAACATCTGTACCAAAGTATTTCCTACTAGTTTCTTAATCTGCACTATCAATAAATTATGTAGGTGTGATCTCAAAAACCAATATGTGTCCGTTTATTATGGGCAGTAAAGGACGTACAGATCTTGAGTGGATACTATTACATTTGATTCCAAAGCTGAATATGTAATTCACACCAATCTCGATCACCCTATTACCGCTTATCTCTTTAGTAATTCTATTTATTAATATTCAGAATGAATTCATATATTAATTGCTACAGTGCTAAGTGCTCTCTATCAATACCATTATTCTTTTCACAAAATAGATAGTTAGACTACCTGTTTAAAGTGGGCAGGTAAAATTTATTGACAATCAAATATTGCCTTAATAATTAAAATAATCAGGTCTGTACATGTATAAAAACACTAGAGTAAAGAAGCTCTTAACTGGCTTTCTTCTAAGCTTTATTATGACATTAATCTCTCTTACTGCACATGCAGAGGATACTGAAATCTATAAGAATTTGGCGCCACCTGCCAACTCTAATATTATGTTTATTTTGGATTTATCTGCAAGTATGAGATCAAATGTTGCAGGTTATGACGTGGATGTGGATGATCCAAATAGTCGCCTTAATATTATGAAAAATGCCTTGATCACGGTATTGAATGATCCAGAGATTAAAAATATTAATATGGGTTTGATGGGGTTTTCAGGCATTGTTGTTGGTGAAGGCAGAGCAAATGGACCGACACTACCTGTAAGCGATGTGGAAGCTCCTACTGATATTACATTAGCATTAAATCCCACCTTTAATCCTACTATAGACGATAGCGCTATATCTACTTCAATATCTGCAAAAAAAAGCAAACTAAAGAGCAAATTCCCTTCGCTTGCAGGAAAGAAAGATGATTGGCTTGGAAAAACATTTTCTGAATCTTTCACTAAGACAAAAAAGAGACCTAAACCAAACAAAGCAACAACTGAGGAAATAAATACTAAAGAATTTATTCAAATTGCATCAAGCGTCTGGGAAGCAGAAGGAAACACGCCAATTGTAGATTCACTCTATGAGGCAACCCTATATTTTAAGGGTAAGGATGTTGACTTTGGGAAATATTTAGCAACTAATCGACATTCAGCTCATCCATCAAGCTATGAAGGTGAATTAAAATTAGAAACACTGGCACCCAAAGAGTACTGCCCAAGAAGAGAGTGCTATGATCCTGATTGTCATAGTACCACTAAAATTTGTGAAGACTATTCGGCAGGCACTGATGATGTAAATTGTGATTCAGGTGATTCTCTTTCAGAATGTCAGGCTAAGCATCCAACATGGGTTGATTGCTACTATCATACTGGTGAAAACTGTTCTACAACGTGTCCAAAAAATCAGTACGATGAGTCTAATAACTGTAAAGAGCCTGAGACTACCTGTACTCCAAATAATTATTATATATGCCAAGTTCCTTATGACTCAGGCAAAGACTGTACCCATAAAGATCCTGATGATTGTTACACATATAATGAAACAGTTGTCACAGGAGCGCCTAAATATATATCACCCATAAAAAATGAATGCCAAAGTAATCGCTATATTTTATTATCAGATGGAGAACCTACCGAAAATCATAGTGCTAATAATGTTAATGGAATGATTCCTGCTCTCTATAGCAACTCCTGCCAGAATAAGGGAGACTCATCTGCAATGAATCTCGAATACTATGGTCGCTGTGGCGCTGAACTGGTTAAATACTTACATCATGAAGATCAATCTGACGACTTAGATGGCAAGCAAACCATTGAAACGACCACTATTGGCTTTGCATTAAATAGCAACCCTGCTGCAAGTACGTATTTAAAATTATTAGCAAAGAATGGAGGGGGTGAATTTTATAGTGCAGATGATCTAGACACACTAACCGCTTCATTTAAAAATGCATTATTAAGTGTAACCAAGAAAGCTCGCTTATTTACAACACCCTCTTACTCTGTTGATCCCTCTCTCTTACTGGAGCACGGTAATGAGGTCTATCTTCCTATGTTCTCTTCCGGTCGTAAACCACGTTGGAGTGGTAATCTTAAAAAATTCAAGCTGGTTAATAATATAATTTCCGATAAAGCCAGCGTAGCAGCAACGGATTCCAAGGGTGCGTTGCGTCCTGATGCTCAAGATGAATGGGCTACCAGTGTGCCAGATCATGCCATCGAGGGCGGTGGTGCCGCTAGTTTATTAGATCCTTCTACACGTAACCTATTGACAGATACATCAGGTGTAACGTTGCAAACATTGGATAAAAATAGTGCCACAAAAACTTTACTAGGCGACACCGATATGGATGATGAGGTGCAAACTGCCTTATTAAACTTTATTCAGGGATATGAAAAGGATGGTACGACTGCACGTAAGCATATGGGTGACATTATCCATAGTAAGCCTGTCGTTATAACCTATGGCTCTGTAAAACGAGTCTATGTTGGCACCAATGAAGGCTTTTTGCACTCCTTTGATGATAAGGGTGAAGAGCAATTTGCCTTTATGCCTAAAGTACTGCTAAAAAATATTGATGTTCAATATAGAAATAATTCTGTAGACCCTCATCTATCAGGAGTTGATGGGGAAATAACCACATGGACAACGGACCCAAACCACAATGGCAAATGGGATTCGGGTGAAAAAGTTATCTTATTCTTCGGCTTACGTCGTGGTGGCAAGGCTTATTATGCCTTAGA
Organism: Cocleimonas sp.; assembly: GCA_023146675.1. Taxonomy (GTDB): domain Bacteria; phylum Pseudomonadota; class Gammaproteobacteria; order Thiotrichales; family Thiotrichaceae; genus JAGLBW01. The sequence goes on from JAGLBQ010000248.1 coordinate 6,588, forward strand.
TGTTTCTGATCCAACCGCTAACCCTAAACTATTATGGAAGATTGATTCATCGATGACAGGCTTTAGTAAGTTAGGTCAAACATGGTCTACTCCTGTACTCACCCAGCTACGCTATAGTGGTGATCCAGCAGATCCAAAACTAAAACCTGTTTTGATTTTTGGTGGTGGTTATAACACACGCATTGATGAAGCAGACAAAAATACTCGCACTCTTGCATCTACGGCTAATGCTGGCACAACGGTATTTATTGTTGATGCGGTTGGCAATGGTGACGGTACAACGGATCTATTGTGGAAAGCAAATCATAGCGATATGAAATATTCGATACCAGGAAATATTCGTGCATTGGATATGGATCGCAACGGCTCTGTGGATCGACTCTATTTTGGTGATATGGGTGGTAATATCTGGCGTGTTGACTTAAATGCAGGAAACTTTTTAGCATCACCTGCGCTGCATGACCTTTCTAAAGCAAAAGTTAGTAAGTTAGCCGAGCTAGGTGATGACAGCGCAACTGATTTGCGCAAATTTTTCTATGAGCCTGATGTGGCATTTTTCAGACACCAAGGTAAATTCTTGCTAACCATTGCCATTGGTAGTGGCTATCGTGCCCACCCTTTAAATGAAAATATTGTTGATCGTTTTTATGTCTTAAGAGATCAATATGTATTGCGCACACCTGATACTAATTTTACAACCATCACAGAAACAGGCTCTGCAAAACCAATAACAGCACCTGTGGATAGCAAGAAAAACCTACTAGACAATGATTACTATGGCTGGTATCGAGACCTGAGTGCTACAAACCATGAGAAAGTACTCGCCAATGCTATTACCTTTAAGAGTCGAGTCAGCTTTACGACCTTTGGAAAAACACCCCCAAAAGCTGTGGTTGAAGGAAGTTGTGATGTTCCTACAAACTTCCAGTCCAGAGCTTATGTGTTAGACCTACTAAGAGGCGGTGCAGTTATTGATTTTGATAGTGGAACAACAGGCAACGAACTGTCAACAGTGATAGAAGGTGATGATATTGCCCCAACACCACAAATAATCTTTGGAAAACCCAAACCAACAACAGGCACAAAATGTACCAAAGATGACTGCCATCAAAGCATTACACTGCGGTCAGGAAAAATATCGGCACCTTTTGTTGATGAGGGAACCATGGGCGGCAATGTTGACATTACGACCTTGATACCTAAGGTATTCTGGAGAGAAGAGGAGAAATAATTTCGGCTCTATACACTAACGCTTAACTGGATTATGGAGCATAAACTGCATAATCCAGCTTCATAGGGCTTTCACAAATGCTGAATTCAGGAATCTAAAATCTCCCTAGAATGTAATTTATTCACAGTAACGTTTATCTTCTCGTCGTAAAGTACTGGACATCAACCAAAACAACAGAAGGTAAACCCCATGTCTATCAACAAAATGACCATAACAATACTTGCTATTATTTCTGTCACTGTTGTTCTGCAATTTTCACATGCTCAGAGTTTATTGCCTGTTGAAAATACGGTTGATGAACGTGATCATATTGTTACTATTGTTGACCCTGCTCTGGTTGCAGGGACAGAAGTTCTTATTGAAGACCTTTAGAATCCTAAAAGAGTAAAAATTTCCTTTTTCAACCTATCATATCTCTTATCTACCCACGCCCTCTATAAGGTGGCACATTTTGTTCTGGAACCCAGACTCCTTTAGGGATTTCACCATAAGCAAAAAATACATCAATCGGTATGCCGCCTCGTGGATACCAATAGCCTCCAATGCGAATCCATTTAGGCTCAATTTCTTTAATTAATCGTCTCGCAATACGCACCGTGCAATCTTCATGAAATGCACCATGATTACGGTATGATCCAAGGTATAGCTTCAGCGATTTACTCTCTACCAAACGTGCATCAGGAATATAATCAATCATTAAATGCGCAAAATCAGGCTGCCCTGTCATTGGACACAATGAAGTAAATTCTGGCGCAGTAAAACGTACTAAATAATCAACATCAGCTTGCGGATTTTCAACGCTTTCCAACAATGCTGTTTCAGGTGAATCAGGCAGTTGAGACTCAGCACCTAATTGCTGCAAATTTTTATAAATATTTTTTTCAGTCATTACACCTTGCTCCCATAATAATTTTGTAAAATTTCAACAAAGCGCTGCGCAGGTAATGATAGTGGCTTTCCTTTGCGTGTCAGCACCCCATACTTTCTCTCTGGGAAATAATCATCCAGAGGTATAGTGGCAAATTTATCCTTATCTTCATCAGTAATACAAATAGTCGTAATAATCGAAACGCCTAACCCCATACTGACATAACGCTTAATGACTTCCCAACCACCTGCTTGTAGCGCTACTTTATAATTTACCCCTTTTAAAGCAAACACCATTTTAGTTAACCGCCAACTACTAAAATGCGAAGGGGGTAAAACCAATCCATACTCACCAATATCTTTAATAGTCACTTTATCCAACTTCGTTAGCGGATGATTCAGAGGTGTAATTAACACCGTCGGGTAGGAAATAAAGGGCGTATAATCAAACTGCTTAGGCACCTCCAGCATGGATGTAACCGTAAAATCAACCTCTTCGTCTTTTAATAGCTCCAAACCATCACGCCCTGAAACATTCTCCATTTTTAGACGAATACC
>JAGLBQ010000249.1 GCA_023146675.1 Cocleimonas sp.
GACTGCCCATGAAAATTATCTTTAAGATGATCAATACCCTGCACTAAAGGACACGCAATATTATAGAGAATCTCCCCTTCTGTGGTGATTTTCAACTTAGGACCCCGTCGCTCAAATAACTTAACCTTGAATTCAGATTCTAGCTTTTTAATTTGCAAAGAAATAGTCGGCTGACTAGCATATAGAACCTCAGATGCTCTACTCATATTACCCTCTTGATGAGTAATGCAAAAGGCACGTAACTCTTTAAGTAAGTTGCAAGTTTTTAAATGTTTCATCAGTAGAAATAGCCCTTGGTATTTTCATATAAAGATCAGTGAGAATAATCTATTAAAAATAGTTTTGAAATAGACTATTGGAAAAACCAATAGATAATATTGACGAAAACTACTATAGATTATCGATATTTACATTGCAGATATTAATTTTAGCAATATTAATTTTAAAAAACCACCTCAAGAGTATCAGCATGACTAAAATCAAACGTATTGTGTATTTTGTATCCGAGCGCACAGGCATAACCGCTGAGTTATTTGGAAAGAGCCTCCTTTCACAATTCCCTGATGTTGAATTCAACGAATATCAAAAACCTTTTATCAATAGCATAGAAAAAGCCCAGCAACTTGCCAAAGAACTGGCAGAAATACAAATAAAAAAAGGCATTAAACCTCTTGTTTTTTCCACCATGCCAGATAAAGATATAAGCAACGTGCTACAACAGGCACCGTGTCATTATTATGAGTTATTTGCCCATTACTTAAAGGATATTGGTAACGATATAGGTACCTCACCCACGCATATTTCAGGTGCAAGCCATGGTCTAAACAACACAAAAAGCTATGATAAACGCATGGATATCGTGAATTACACCATGACGCATGACGATGCCATGACGATGAAAAACATCAGTAATGCAGATGTTATTTTAGTCGGCGTATCCCGCTCAGGAAAAACACCAACCTGCCTTTATCTCGCACTTCACTACGGTATACGCGCAGCAAATTACCCACTAACTGAAGATGATTTTCAAAAAGATGATATGCCTCAGGTTTTACAGCAGAATAAAGATAAAATGATTGCACTAACCATCAATCCAAAGCGTCTGGCAGATATTAGAGAAAAGCGCCGTAGTGGTGGTCAATACGCCTCTTTATCAAATTGCCGTAGTGAAATTAGCCATGCCTTAGAATTATTTAATCGCTATGGATTGACGGTGTTTGATACTACGTCTAGCTCCATTGAAGAGCTTTCTGCACGGATCATGCAAGAGATGAAGTTGAAATAGAAATTTTGGAAAGAAAAAACCTCCGTACAGGAATAGGATACGTTACAGAGCGAGTCCCCTCAGACTAAGAGGAATATAACGCGAATCCAATTCATACTGTGTCGACAACTCATTATGAATCACCGCTAGATCTTGTCGATATTTCATATAAGCCTCTGCCATAATCACCTTACCATCAGCAGACAACACGTCAATTTTCACCCGCTGATACCCTTTATCTTTACCAACTCCCTCAAGCACATCCAACCAAGCAAGCGTATCCTGATTAACGCGGTATAACTCACCTTTAATACCTTTAATATGCTCTTGATTATGCTTAATTGTATTTAGCAATAAGACAGGCACATAGTATTGATCTGCTACCACCAAGGAGTAAGGTTTCTGCGTTGTATAGTTACCAATATAAAACCGACCTAAATACTGCTCACTATAGTTTTGAAAACCACGTTTAAGTGTTCCATAAACAAAAATATTTTTCATTACGATTCCTTAAAATAAAACGGCATTTAGGCAATTCAGGTTGTTTCTCTAAAGGAAATAATAAATTTATAATATGCTTATTTATTCCTTACACGTTACTTTCTATACTTTAACAATCACACAGCGGAACAGAGAAATGCTGAAAAACACAAAAACATCATTTGGATTAATAAGCCGTAGCCTGCATTGGATCATGGCATTGTTACTAACAGGGCTATTTGCAATGGGGCTTTATATGACTAGTCTTGATTATTATGACCCGTTGTATCATAGCTTACCTTGGTGGCATAAAAGTTTGGGCTTATTCATCTTTTTCTTATTACTACTACGAATTATCTGGAAACTATCCAACCCACAGCCAGAAAGCCTGACAACACACCAGCAATGGGAGCGACGTTTAGCACATTTTATTCAGAAATTATTTTATTTACTCCTATTTTTTATTGCCTTATCTGGCTATTTTATTTCCACAGCAAAAGACAAAGGCATTGCGTTTTTTAATCTATTTGAACTACCTTCAATAATAGCACTACAAGAGGAGACCGCTGAATTAATTGGTGACACACATGAGCTAATGGCAATTTCACTTGCTGTGTTCGTTGTACTGCATGCCTTAGCTGCATTGAAACATCATTTTATTGATAAAGATAAAACATTAACGCGAATGATTAAAAGTAATGATCCTTCGTAAATTATTTAACTAAAAGAGGAAATACCCGATGAAAAATATATTACAAAAAACTATGTTAAGCGTATCACTAGCAGGCGCACTGTTAGCATCAAGCGCTGTAATAGCGGATGACTACGTTATTGATAAACAAGGCATGCATGCCTCCATTCAATTCAAAATTGCACATTTAGGCTATAGTTGGCTATTGGGTCGTTTTAATGATTTTGATGGCAAGTTTAGTTATGACGAGAAAAAACCTAATGAGGCTAAAATTGAAGTTAATATTAATACTAAAAGTATAGATTCCAACCATGCTGAACGCGATAAGCATTTACGTGGTGATGATTTTTTAGAGGTAGCAAAATTTCCGCAAGCAACGTTTGTTAGCACTGGCTATAAAGAGGGTGCTGATGGTAAAGCAAAGCTCACAGGAAAATTCACCCTGCATGGTGTTACCAAAGAAATTGTGATTGATGTCACTAAAATAGGCGCAGGAAAAGATCCATGGGGCGGTTATCGACGAGGCTTTGAAGGCAAGACACGCATAGCATTAAAGGACTATGGTATTACTAAAAACTTAGGCCCTGCTTCTGCGGAACTTGATTTATTACTTAATATTGAAGGAATTAAGCAATAAATGACTAATTCAAGCACCATTGAATGGGAACAGTTCTACCAAAGTGGAAAAACAGGTTGGGATCGAGGTGATATTAGCCCTAACCTTAACTACTGGCTTGAAAATCAACAGCTACAACCCTGTCGAATCCTAATTCCTGGGTGTGGTAATGGCTATGAAGTATTGCACTTAGCTGCAAAAGGCTTTGATGTCGTTGCTATTGATATTGCTCCAACCGCTGTTGATAATTTAAATAATGCACTAGCAGATCACAAGCTCAATGCCGAAGTCATTCTGGCTGATTTCTTTAAATGGAACCCTGAAAAACCCTTTGATGCACTTTATGAGCAAACCAGCCTATGCGCTTTGTCACCAGAACGATGGCAAGCGTATGAACAGTGTTTATTTAGCTGGCTAAAACCCAATGGCAAACTATTGGCTCAGTTTATGCAAACAGATGTTGAAGGAGGACCGCCTTATCATTGTGAAATGGGTGATATGACAGATCTATTTGATGCAGCACGCTGGCAATGGAGTGATGAGCATCATACTAAGATTGTGCATTCTGGCGGAAAATCTGAACGCGTTTATCGTTTGACTAGAGTTTAGAATATTAGAAAGAGCAAGTTCACATTTTTATAAAACAATGTGGATTTTGCTGGACGTAGCAGCGTGTATATCGACCTTATGTTGCTCGTTAGGATTTAAAAAACCTGCCCTGCTGCTCCTGATGCAACTTGTCCTGTTACACTACCCACCACCTGCCCTGCTGCACCACCAACAAGAGAGCCAAGTAATGCATTTTCACCTGCTTTTACTGCAATAGCAGCACCTGCCAAAGACCCTATCGTTGAACAACCTGAAAGTAATAGTAGTGAAGCTATACATAACAAATTTAATTTATTTTTGATCATTTTTATTTCCCCGTATCTTATTATCGTTATAAAGGAAGAGTATGCTTTTTTTGTATAAAAAAGATACTTAAAAAAAGTTTAGAAAGATACCTTGTTTTTATTTTTTTTGATGCTAGAGTCGCCTAATAAGGGCTGATTTCAGGTCAAAACTCCATCTACTAAACGATAGGTTTTATCCATCTTTTTAGCCAATAATAAGTCATGCGTGACAATCACAAAAGCCGTTTGTAGCTCATCATTTAGCTCCTGCATTAATTCAAATATTTTAAGCGCAGTGCGCTGATCTAAATTACCCGTAGGCTCATCTGCCATAATCACTTTAGGGCGCGTTACCAATGCGCGCGCAATGGCTGCACGTTGACGCTCTCCTCCTGATAACTGACCTGGTTTATGCTCTACCCGCGTTGTAAGCCCTACTCTATCGAGCATATATTGTGCATTTTTACGTGCTTTCTTTACATCCATACCACGAATGAGCAGTGGCATAGCAACATTCTCTAACGCAGAGAACTCGGGTAATAAGTGATGAAATTGATAGATAAAACCGATTGAACGATTACGTAAAATACCACGATCTGCATCAGTGAGTTTGGCAAGATTATTACCTAATATATGTACATCACCTTTAGTGGGCAAATCCAGCCCACCTAATATATGCAATAAGGTGCTTTTTCCACTACCTGAACTACCAACTATTGCTAGTTTTTCACCTGCTTCAACCTTGAGATTGACACCTTTTAACACTTCAACATTCAGCTTGCCTTCTTTAAAGCGTTTGCTGATGTTATTACAGTCTATTATTGTTTTACTCATCTGGTAACCTCAGCCAAATTAATGTATGTCTTACAAAAAAGGAGCAAAATGTTATATTATTTTTTGATGAATACCTATTCATAACGTAACGCCTCTGCTGGCTGTAACCGTGATGCTTTCCATGCAGGATAAATAGTTGCCAACATTGACAGTACTAATGCACTTAGCGCTATCATTAAAATATCCATCCACTGTATATTGGATTCTATTTTGCTGATTCCATACACATCAGCAGAGATAAAGCGTGTATCTAATAGCCCTTCAATCCACGGTAATAGTGTACCAACATTCATTGCCAGCACCACACCAAGCACTACGCCGAGCGATACACCAATCAAGCCAATCAGCGTACCTTGCACCATAAAGACTTTCATTACCGACATTGGTGTTAAACCTAATGTTCTGAAAATAGCAATATCAGACTCTTTATCAGTCACCACCATCACCAATGTAGAAACAAGGTTAAAAGCAGCCACCGCTATAATCATTCCGAGAATAAAAAACATCATCGTTTTTTGCAGCTGGATAGCTTTGAAGACAGTGGTATTGTTCTTTGTCCAATCACTAATCCACAAATCTTTACCAGAGGTTGCGACAATATCTTGACTCACCTGATTTGATTGATACAAATCATCCAGTTTAATGCGTAATCCTGTCACCTGCTCATCTAATTCAAAGAGATCAACAGCATCTTTCATATGCACATAAGCAGTAGTTTTATCGTATTGTTGTAAGTCCACTTCAAACATACCAACGACATTGAATTCTCTTAAAACAGGAAGTTGACCAGAAATTAAAGTATCCGCATTCGGTGTGAGTAAAATAACGGAATCACCAATATCAATCTTCAATGCTTTGGCTAGCTTTGAGCCTAATATAATATTATTTTTCCCTGCCACCAGATCAGAGAACTGCCCCTTAATCATTTTCTCTGGCACAGAGCTAATTTGTTTTTCGTAGTCAGGTAGCACCCCTTCAAGTAGGGTTCCTTGCACTTTTCCTGATGCGTTCAACATAACCTGACGCTCAACAAAAGGTGCAACGGCAACGACATGATCACGTTTTAACATAGCTTCACGCCGCTGTTGCCAGTGCTCAATTTTGGCATCCGTTTCTGAGACGGTGACATGCGCTAGCATACCCAAAATGCGATCACGCATGGAGGATTCAAACCCATTCATTACGGATAGCACAACAATGAGTACCATCACGCCAAGTGCAATACCAAACATAGAGGCAAAGGTGATAAAGGATACAAAATGACTTTGGCGACGCGCTTTGGTATAGCGCAAACCAATAAAGGCTTCAACAGGCTGGAACATTATTCATACCTCAATGAGTCAGCGGGTTGTACGCTTGCGGCTCTTGATGCGGGATAAATGGTGGCTAAAACGGCAAGAACGAGGGTTGCAATTAGCACCATCCAAACATCATTCATTTGCAAATCGGAAGGTATAGTGGAGATAAAAAAGATATCTTCGGGGAATATTTTACGCCCAATAAGACTTTCAAAGGCAGGAATAATGACATCTAGATTACTGGCAAATAACACACCTAAAACAACACCAACAATCGCCCCTAATATGCCAATAATACTGCCCTGAATCATAAAGATTTTTTTGATTTGTTGAGCGGACATTCCCAATGTGCGCAAAATAGCAATATCGGCTTGTTTCTCATTCACCACCATCACCAGTGATGAAACCAGATTAAAAATAGCAACAATGATGATCAGCAATAAAACAAAAAACATCATGATTTTTTCCATTTTTATTGCTTTAAAAAAGGTTTTATTATCCCTACCCCAATCAGCTACTTCAAATTTATCACCTAAGCGCTGCTGTAGCTCATAAGCGATGCCTTGTGCATCAAAAAGGTTATTTAATTTTAAGCGTATGCCTGTCACATTGTTTCTAGTCTTGAAGAGGCGATCGGCATCATCCATATGAATAAACGCGGTGCTACTATCATAATCACGAATATTCATTTTATACACTACCATGACGGTAAAGCGCTTCATGCGAGGGATCACACCCGCAGGAGTGATTTTTGCTTTGGGTGTGATCACCGTTACCTTATCGCCCACAAACACACCTAGAGAGGTTGCCAGATCAACACCAATCGCAATACCATAGCCACGAGGGGTTAAATTACCCATACCGCCATCAATAACATGCTGGCTAACATCACTCACTTGATCTTGATAGCGAGGAAGAACTCCCTGAATTTGCACACCCCGCACTTCATTATTAGCACTTAGCATTACCTGTTGCTCTATAAAAGGTGCAGCCCCTACAACGCCCTCCTCTGTTTGCAAGGCAAATTGGTGCAAGTCCCAATCGGGAAGCTGTCCATCAGGGCCTGTGACAGTAACATGCGCAACCATCCCCAATATTCGTTCACGTAGCTCTTTTTCAAAACCGTTCATAATAGATAGTACGGTTATCAGAACAATTACCCCGATGGTAATGCCCAGCATTGATGTTAATGATATAAACGAAATATAATGGTTGTCGTGTTTTGAGCGCGTATAACGTAGCCCTATAAATAATTCTAACGGTTTAAACATGGTTGCGGAGTATAGCGGAAGTGAGTTAGCCTTATCAGCTTTATTACAAGCCTTTAATGCTTAAGTTTCTATAACAGAACACAGCTTAAGAAAACAACAACCCCCTCTAAAATCTGTTGTTTTTTATCCCTAATTATTAAAAATATATTGGATAACACAATGAAAATAAAAACCCTTTTATTAACATCAAGCATCTTGCTAATCCCCATGGTGTCTCAAGCAAATACACTTAGTGTCAGTCGTTATGTAAACACAGCAACAAATATCAATATACCCAAGCCTGGCAACCGCATGAAGAATGTGAGAAAACGCTATGGAAAAGCAAAGCGTGTGACTCGATCAAAAGGAAGAACCACTAAAAAATGGCCGCGTATAACGCGTTGGGAATACGGTAAGTTTACCGTATATTTTGAAAGACGTATTGTATTGCATACTGTTATACATTAACCCCCCAACAAGCAGGGTGAGCTGAGAAATGAAGTGCTTCATACTAATATTTAATGCGCTTTCTTACATCATTACATCAGCACACCCTACTTCGACCTTAAATTAACTCATCATGACGCGCTTCGGCATCTGACAATACCCGCTCTTGTTTTGCCCGCCAAACCCCATCCTTTTCTTTTTCTAACAAAATTTCAAGACCATGAGATTTATGCTTGCCATCTGTCGCAAGTACTGATTCGACTGTTTTAAACATGATTTGATAATCATTAGTTGCCTGTATCTTCAGCCCATCATAACTAACACTTTTCAGCACCCCATCTTTAAACTCTTGCTCACTTTGTCTAGCCCAATCTTCATAACTAACACTTTCAAAGCCTTCCACACCCGTTACCTTAACGCGCTTGGAGATAAGATTAAAATGCTCCTCAAATTGTTTATTAGTTGCCGTGCGTGCCGAGTCATCAAGCCATTGTTGTGCAATTGTTGTTGCTGAATTAGCGTCTAAATCCTGAGTCATAATATGCCTGAATGAAATTTAATAGTTGGGCGATAGTAGCGAGGTTCTAATTCAAAGCCAAGTTATTAAATTTTCATTCCGGCCTAGATTTCAGGTATCATCATCCTCCCAAACACATGGAGCTATTACAAATGTCCATACGCCCCGCCTTTAGTCTCGGTCTTATTATTACCGTTAGCATTGTGGCAACCGCACTGTTTTTTCAATATGTTTTACTGCTAGCTCCCTGCCCACTTTGTATCTTGCAACGTATTATAGTGGTAACACTAGGCGTTATTTTTCTTATCGGAATATTACATAACCCAAAGCATCGCCTAGTACGCAAACTTTATGGTCAAATAGTCGCAACAGCCAGCCTTGCAGGGTTTGCTGTTGCCGCTCGTCATGCATGGTTACAACAGCTGCCAAAAAATCAGGCGCCAGAGTGTGGTGAAGGTTTAAATTATTGGATCAGCACACTTTCCCCGAGTGAGGTCATTGAAAAGATATTTGCAGGTGAAGGAAACTGTGTTGAAGTTGCATGGAAGTTTGCTGGATTCAGTATTCCAGAATTGAGTCTTATTACTTTTACCGTTTTTTTTCTATATGGCATAAAATTACTCATTAAAGGACACTAGTACATGACAACAGATACTATTTTTAATATTGACTTGGATGATTTTGAAGAGAAAGTGCTAACCGCATCACATGATACGCCTGTGCTAGTTGATTTTTGGGCTGAATGGTGTAGTCCCTGTCTTTTTATCGCACCTGTTTTAAAACAAGTGTTAGAACAATACGAAGGTAAAGTATTACTAGCCAAATTGGAAGTTGATGAAGGTGAGAATATGCGTCTTGCAGGAAAATACCAAGTGCGTGGCTTTCCCACTATCATATTATTTGAAGAAGGACAGGAAGTTGAACGATTCAGCAGCGCACGCCCAGCCAGCTTTATTAAAGAATTTATAGAATCCAATAGCCGTATCCTTGAGTTATAAATTCCTATCTCCATACTCAGGTATTCTATTTCCTAAAAAGAGGCAGTTCCCATGGACGTAATGGACAGAATTAAGACAGCAGTTGATGAAAACCCCGTTATTATCTTTATGAAAGGCACACCACAACTACCACAATGCGGTTTTTCTAGCCGTACTGCACAAGCACTTATGGACTGTGGCGAAGAATTTGCCTATATAAATATACTAACGGATCCAGAAATTTTTGAACATTTGCCAAAATTTGCTAATTGGCCGACATTTCCACAAGTTTATATTAATGGCGAGCTTATTGGTGGCTGTGATATTACCTTAGAAATGCACCAGAAAGGCGAGCTTCAGCCTATGATTAAAGACGCTAAAAATACAGAAGCGTAAAAACATATCTCGCAAAGACGCAGAGAACACAAAAGAATATCTATCTTTTCTTCGCGTACTTTGTGAGATCATGATGCTGAAAAGCTGAATCTAGCGTTGCAACATAAAAGTAATATATTCCAAACGATTCAGTTTCTCTGAAAGAACATACATACCAATAATAGTAGTGATCAACATTGCCAGCGCAAAACCATAACCATAGAAGGCTGGACCAAGAAGAATGCTAATCCATGTAAAAATAGCATTGAGAAAAAATAATCCAAACGTTAGCCAAAATGCTTGTTTCAATAAATTAAAGTAAAACAAAACGTTCAATGTGGCTAAAAACAACACCTGAATAGCGGTTGCTAATAAATCTATATAATACAGATGGATATAGAGAGGTGAAAGATCCAACCACTTAATAATATCCTTAGCGACAACAAAAAACAGTAGCAAGGTAACGCCTTGAATTTTAATTATTTCCAAATAAGCATTGCGGATGCTTTCCGTCATTGTTTCACGCTTTTTCTCTATTTGATCTAGCGTTGCCCCGCCATTTACAGCTTTATAGTACGCTTGATACGTGCCAACAAAATCTGTCTCTATGCGCAAAAGAAAGCTCGCCATACCTGGAATAATGGATATATAGGCTAAAAATATCGGCAAATCATAAATAATTGAAGCACGTAACACACCATTAACACTGTCAGAAGTGGAAGGTGTAAACCAAAAAATCCATTTATCAACCCATACCCCTAAATTAAAAAATATCCCTGTAGGAATCAAAATTAAGTAAATATTTTTGCGTTTAAGGAAATCAAAACGAAATAACCGATCGGCATCAAACTCCTGAAAGATCATCATTAATAATGCTAACAGCATAATCGTGTGACCGATCATAAATGAGAGTAGTAAACCATGTGCCCCTACATGCCGCAACACAATCGATAGCAACACAATGCTGCTATAACTAATAAAAAATACAACCAGTATTGCTTTATAGCGGCGCATTCCTGCAATAAAAATTACCGTCAACCAAACATTACAGAGCAATACAAAGCTCATTAACATCAATACATTATAGATAAAATCTAATTCTCTAAAAAGAGTCAGCCAGAATATTGCCGCTATTACACCGCTCACTAACGTCAATAACCCTAGCGCTGCAAAAAAATTGGGAAGTATAATATGTGTGTTTTCAAGATAGATTTGATCTGCCATAAAGCGCGTAAACACAAGCTGTATTAGGCTACTCAAAACTAAAGAAAAGGACATTAACCAAGTGACTGAAACTAAAAATTCACTGAGCCAATAATTTGAAGTGCTTTGATTTGTTAGCCCAATGACACCCACTAAAATAATACCGAGAATCGATAAAACCCACGGACCAGAACTAATAGCACCCGCATAGGCATAGGTCTTTGCCAACCCAAACCAGCTATCATCCTTTAGTAGTTTTTTAAGTTCAAAGCCAATTCCAGCCATTATAATATCCTATGCCCAACACCGCTCAACACCTTATATATACTCAAGTAACAAAAATGTTGCAGGTTGCTGAGTTTCGCTATTGCCATTATCTCCAAGCAGTAAAATATATTCCTTTCCGCCTATTATAAGTGACGAAATTCCTTCGATATTATCTATTTTATCAACTCCTTGTAACGTTAATAGTTTTACCAGATCATCGGGGTTTCCGTTCCAATACAAAAGTTGAGAATACTCTTTAAGCCTACTGCCTTTCTTTTTTGTCTCATTGGCAAGCAAATAACCTTTTAATCGAGGTATATAGCGCATTGCTCGAAGCCCTTCGCCGTGTAAGTCAAGTAAGATTGGCTTTTTAGCGATCTGTATTTTTTCTTTATCGTTAAAGATGCGAGTAGGATTTTTAATTTTTAGAATAATAGACTTCCCTCTTGCCTTTGGTTTTCGCAAACCAATCAACAGGTTATTATTCGCATCAAAACTAAGTGCTTCAATATCAATTTTTTCGATGCTTTTCTTTCCCATTTTAGTTATTTTATCTAGGACTCCAGATGAGTCGATCGCATCAACTAGACTTGTTGCAATACTTGCATTAGTTAATCGATTACCCTTAATTTTAAAACGTATTAATTGTTCACGTGACTTCTTGCGCTTACCATTATTATTTCTTTTATGAGAGGTAATCGCATATAAAAAACCATCCTTTCCCATCGTAATCGCTTCTAGATCATTCAACTTGCGTCGAAATGCAAGCTCTGAAAATATATCTAACGGCTTACTTTCTAATATTTTATTAACCGAAGGTGTAAGAATACGAAATGCCCTACTTGGCTCATCTTCAACAACAACCAACCGACCATCTGCTAACTGTTGCACACCTGAGGGTTCATAGAGTGAATTAAACTGCAAAATACCGCTACCTAGCTTCAGACTGACAGCTGGTATTGAAGTAATTTTTTGAGGCGCTTGCTCATTACTATTGATCGATAATTGTTCTTTACTACTAAGAGGAGGAGGGGCGCTCAATAAAACACCCTCCGTAGAGGAAAAATACTGCAATAATAAAACAAGTATAGATACAATTAAACCCCAGCGGAAAACAGAATAGGAAAGACGCAGCATAGAAAATTTCCGATCAGCCATTGTCCCCAAATGGTAGAGCTGTGCCGACATCTCATTATAAATTTTGTCTTTATCACGTATAAATTCATCCATTTGCCTCAAATAGTCTGCTTTGGATAGTTTTGAAAAATTTTCAAATATCAATATATCGGAAGATTCTTTATTAAACTGATGAATTGATTCGACTATTTCCTGTCTTATTTTTTTAAAATTGAAATTACCTTTCGTAATATTGTTCAAATACTGCCCTATACGCGTATGCACTGGCGATGGTGAAGGAGAGGCTGCACTCAGCGCAAAATAGATTGATACAACGGATGTAATTAAAAATAATGCCGCTGGAAATAACATGGTAGGGGACTTAACATCAGTATAAACAAAACCACTTGCCACCACCAAAATAGAAACAATAGCGCCATTGATAGAAATCATAATATTAGCTTTAGTGGCAGCTAATGCCAGTAGATCTAACTGCGCTCTATAAGCATTGCGAAACATCGTCTCAATGGCTTTATTGGCAGATCCTGGAGATTTATCTTCATTATTTTGTTTTTCTTTTCTAGCCATTTTATAAGTTTCTATTTTTTAGTATTTTATTGGCAACATATTTCACATCCCTACTTTTACCATAGTAGCAACAAGCTTCCATTATTTTATAGACAGCCTGCGTAGTATCACCTTATAAATGGTAAATATTTGATAATATTTAGAAATGCTTTCATTGCGCTGTTAATAACCTTAGAAACAAAAAAAGGGGCAAGCGTTAGCAAGCCCCGAAAGATGAAGTCGGTTGGTTTAAATTAACATATATTTTATATAATGATAATCATTGACACATTGGCATGTGGCAATCTTTTTGTGATTCATGTTTGAGCTGGGAGCAGGTATCTGAGAGCCATTGTTTACGCGTTATTTGATCTTTTTTCTTTGGATAAACAGCATGGGATGCTTTCGCCAAATACTCGGTAACATGATAAAAGTCCAGATTTTCTTCTGATTTGAATATCGATAATCTGTTTTTATTCCCCCACAGATGAGTCAGCAATATAAGCGGCAAGTACGAGTGTTTTATCATCATCTGTGCGTTGACAAATACGCTCTGATTGTAAAAAACCTGCTAATTGCTCGGAGGTGTAATCACTATCTAATGAAACATCGGAGGCTATTTTAAAGAGTGGAGTAAAAAAGGGTGCATAGGGCGTTTGATTTGTCATATCTAAAGCCAAATTCTGCAAGCCATCAGTAAAAACTGAAAATGCTTTAATTTCCCCTTGATAGACCGCTATTGTTAGCGCCTCAAGTGCATTATCTGCGGTAATCGGAATAGTTTCATTAATATACTCGCCCTGCTGTGGTGTATTCACTAAAATTAGCGAATTATCCATCAATTTAGCCACCATTGCGCCATCACCAATCTGCCCTGCAATAAAACCATTTGGATGCAAAATAGCAATCAATAAGGTGCTGGCATAATCCTTTAACGGCTCGTCTTCAATCGCAGCAATTTGCTCCAATAAAGTGCGCGATTCAGAAAAAATACTGCCTAAAATATCTTCATGATTATTCTCTGCAATATCCTCTTGTAGCAAAGCGGGCTGTTTCATCGCAAATAAATGTAAAACTTCCTCAACAAGCGCTTTAGAAGCCTCTTCTGCTCGCACTGCTGAACCTAAACCATCCGCAACTGCAATAATTAAATGATCACCAATCACCTGCCAAGCGAAGGAATCCTGACAAGGTAGATCATGTTGTAGATGACTCGTCCCCTGCTCTGATGCTCCAATTACCCGCCACATTAAACTTCTCCCCAGCCTGTTGGTGCGGGTAGAGCCATCACTTCACCTGGAATAGAGTGCGAAACGCCACTAAGACTGGCAGATAACCAGACAAACATTTGTTTAAAGTTCAGTCCTTTTAAATGAATCGGCTGCCGTGATGCCCCTGATATTTTCCCTAGTGTATTCATATCGGCTTGTTGCACTCCAACCGTAAAAAAGGCTACTTTTTTAGATTCTTCTGCGTGCTGAATACGTTGTGCCGCATTTTTCCAATCATCCGTTGGCTCACCATCGGTAATTAAAAAGATCCACGGACGATAGTAGGACACCCCATTTTGCCGATAAATTTGTTTACGATCCTGCAAATGATCCAGCGCAACATCAATCGCCTCACCCATTGGCGTTAATCCATTCACCGATAGAATGGGTGGGATAAATTGATCAACCGTAATAAAATCTTGCACTATATTGACCGCACCACCAAAAGTAACAATGGCAATTTCAATCCGCTGCATTGCCAGTTCATCATTAGAGACAGAATCCTTAAATGCTTGCAAACCTGCATTAAGCTCTGCAATAGCGTTACCCTGCATCGACTTGGAGGTATCTAATAATAAGATACAAGGACAACGTGGCTCAGGGTTACTGGTATCAAATTGAACATCATCAAAACTAATTTCTATCACTTAAACTATCCTCAAAATTTAGCCTTAATCTATAGCATAAAAGTACAATGTTTAACAAGGTATTAGGCTTAGGAATCTTTTATTTATAAATCTAAAATAATAAATCTTCCCTTATGAAAACCGACATAAAATAACCTCCTCCCAATAGATATAGTATTGACGTAAAAGCAATAGCACTACATTTAGTGACGACCAATTAATTCACCCAAATCACAAATATTCATCTGCCCAAGTGGTAGAATTTATCATTTTTTAAAACTTGATTTTAAATGTATGAAAAACAATATCGCATGGCTAGTTGATTCCAATATTTATGTTTATGAAGCATGGCAGTATTGCAAATCACAACAGGTGGATGACAAGGGGCGAGAGATAAAAGGGGTGATTGGTTTTCTGTATTTTGCTTATCAACTACTCTCCAAAGAACGACCTGCGGTGATAGCCTTTGCATTTGATGAAAAACTGAAAAATTCACATCGAAAAGCACTTTGTCCTGATTATAAAATGCATCGAAAGCCCCTTTCTCCCGAGCTAGCATTACAGTTTAAATATTGTCGCGCCTTTTTAGATAGCCTCGGGTTATATCAATCCTCCAGTCATTATTATGAAGCAGATGATCTAATTGGCACATGGGTTAATGATCTGCGCCAGCAGGATTACACTCTCAATATTATTACCGCTGATAAGGATTTATTGCAATTGATAAAAGAAGGGGATTATTGGTGGAGCTATCAAAAAAACTATAAACACTCCGTAAAAAGCTTTCATAAGCGCTTCCGTATCTATCCCCATCAAGTGGCTGATCAGCTTGCTCTAGCAGGTGATAAAAGTGACAATATTCCTGGGGTTCCTGGTATTGGTATGTCCA
Organism: Cocleimonas sp.; assembly: GCA_023146675.1. Classification (GTDB taxonomy): domain Bacteria; phylum Pseudomonadota; class Gammaproteobacteria; order Thiotrichales; family Thiotrichaceae; genus JAGLBW01. Next base: position 15,582 of record JAGLBQ010000249.1, read on the forward strand.
CAGCGGCCAAACTGCTACGTAAGTTTGGCACGATAGAAGAACTATTTAAGCAGCAAGATACGATTCATAAAATGCAAATTCGCCATGCCAAACAGATACAAGATGCGATAGCAAAGCATCATGAAAGGATTTGTTTAGCTCAGCAACTGAGTCTTATTAAGTGTAATATTAGCGAGGCAAATACCGCTGCTATTTTGCGCCAACGCAGCATTGATCAACAGGAATTTAATAAGATTTGTCAGCAATTAGGATTGACAATAGAGCAACAAAAGCAATGGCTTGTATTGGTTGATAAACTTCATACACGTTCAAATAAATGATTGCAAGCAACTAATACTATCGCCTATTTCTATGGCTTCAAGCCAACCAATAAAGACAAGTATTATTCTGATCTAAAAACTGAATAACGTCATTTACAATTTGTGGACAGCACTTATCCGCCCTACAATATGCCATTTATCGCCGTTAATAATATCTCCAATTTTCAACCAAAGACCCCAACACTATGAATCTAACCAAAATACCAGCCACCGTTGTCACAGGCTTCCTAGGCAGTGGCAAAACCACCCTGCTTTCTAATATTATTAAACAGGCGGGTAATAAGCGCATTGCTATTATTGTTAATGAGTTTGGCGAGACTGATATTGACTCAGATCTATTGCGTAGCTGTGCTATTGATGGATGTGAGGACAATGAAGTCACATTACTTGAAGATGGTATTTATGAGCTTGCTAATGGTTGTATTTGTTGCACTGTTGAGGAAGAGTTTCTTCCCGTTATGAAAAAACTAGTGGAGCGACGTGATGAGATTGATCATGTATTAATTGAGACTTCTGGGCTTGCCTTGCCAAAGCCTTTGGTGCAAGCTTTTAACTGGCCCGAGGTACAACATCATTTTACCGTTGATGCGGTGATTACAGTTGTGGATGGCCCTGCTCTTGCTGAGGGTCGCTTTGCGCATAGTCATGAACAGTTAGAATCACAACGGCAAGCAGATGAAAACCTTGATCATGATCCCAGCATTCAAGAATTGTATGAAGATCAATTAGGTGCCGCAGATCTTGTTATTATTAGTAAAACTGATCTAATTAACACAGAACAGTGCCAACGTATTGAGGCTGATATTAATACACATACGGATGATTCAGTTAAAGTACTCAGTATTGAAAAGGGCGAGATTAATCCAGACTTAATTCTGGGGCTTGAGGCTGCTAGTGAAGCACATATTGAAGCTCTTCATTCGCACCATGATCATCATCATGACCATGGCAAACATCATCACCATGCTCATGATGATTTTGATTCTGTTGTTATTTCAATGGGACTGGTTGATAGTGAGAAACTATTGCAGCAGTTGGAGGCGGTTATAGACGCGCAAAATATATACCGTGCTAAAGGTTTTGTGGCACTAAAAGATAAGCCCATGCGTCAAGTGGTACAGGCAGTTGGCTCTAGAATAGAGCATTATTTTGATCGACTTTGGCAAGTGGATGAAATTGCTCGTACTGAGATTGTTATTATTGGCAAGCAGCTTGATATTGAACAGATTAAAATAGCATTGAAAACAGCTGAAATATAAAATTATGGATAGGTTAATCTGCTGAGTAGTTTCTACTTTCAGCCGCTGAATTCCGCATTGACATAGATGCGGAATTCACAAGATTAGCCAATATCACCATTGAAAAATATTTTAATCTACTATCTCCATCCAGTAACACCTATAATCCCCGCTTTATTCTTACCCCTATAAATATCATGCACTACCCTCAAACTTACGATGTCATTGTCATTGGCGGCGGTCACGCTGGCACAGAAGCGGCTTTAGCGGCCGCCCGAATGGGACAAAAAACCTTATTACTGACACATAATATTGAAACCATTGGTCAAATGAGTTGCAACCCTTCCATTGGCGGGATTGGCAAAGGACATTTGGTTAAAGAAATTGATGCCTTAGGGGGGGCGATGGGCTTGGCGGCGGATAGAGGTGGCATTCATTTTCGTATTTTAAACTCACGTAAAGGCCCTGCGGTACGTGCTACCCGTGCTCAGGCTGATCGTGTTCTCTATAAAGCCGCAATTCTTGATATCGTGCAACAGCAAGAAAATCTTGATCTGTTTATGCAGGGAGTTGATGATCTTATTATTGAAAATGATCGTGTCACGGGTATTTGTACTGAAATGGGACTTAATATTTCAGCCAAGTCTGTTGTCTTAACCGTCGGGACTTTTTTGCGCGGGAAAATCCATATTGGGTTGGAAAATTATCAAGGGGGGCGCACAGGTGATCAAGCTTCTATCACGCTGGCAGATCGCTTGCGTGACTTACCCTTTCGTTTTGATCGCTTAAAAACGGGGACACCAGCGAGACTTGATTCACGAAGTATTGATTACAGCCAATTACAAGAACAACCCGGTGATGACCCCACGCCTGTATTTTCCTATCTTGGCTCACGTGATTTACACCCACAGCAAATCTCCTGCCATATCACCCATACGAATGCCAACACACATGAAATCATTCATAATGGTTTAGACCGTTCTCCCTTGTATTCTGGCGTGATTGAAGGCATTGGTCCACGCTACTGCCCTTCGATTGAAGATAAAATTGTGCGCTTTGAAGACAAAGACAGTCATCAAATTTTTATTGAGCCAGAAGGCTTAAATACTTATGAAGTCTATCCCAATGGAATTTCAACTAGCCTTCCTTTTGATGTGCAGGTTGAACTAGTGCGTTCCATCAAAGGCTTTGAGAATGCACATATCACCCGACCTGGTTATGCTATTGAGTATGATTATTTTGATCCGCGTGATTTAAAACCGACGCTAGAAAGTAAATTTATTCAAAGCCTATTTTTTGCAGGACAAATTAATGGCACAACGGGTTATGAAGAAGCAGGAGCCCAAGGGTTGCTGGCAGGATTAAATGCTGCCTTACAAGTACAAGAAAAACCTGCATGGACACCCAAACGCAGTGAAGCGTATATTGGCGTATTAGTTGATGACCTTATTACCAGCGGTACGATAGAACCTTACCGCATGTTTACCAGCCGCGCAGAGCATCGCTTATTATTACGTGAAGATAATGCAGACTTACGCTTGACTGAAATCGGACGAAAACTTGGATTGGTTAACGACCATCGCTGGGACTTATTTAATACAAAGCGTGAACAAGTAGAACAAGAGCTGCAACGCTTTAAAACCACGATTGTGCGCCCTACTGATATTTCTGATACTGAAAGTAAAGCGGTATTTGGCAAGACATTAAGTAGGGAGTATCGTTTACATGAGTTATTACGTCGCCCTAATGTCACCTATAATGCGCTTATTAGCTTGGATTGCGTTGGAAAACCTGTTGCTGATAAAAGTGTTGCCGAACAGGTTGAAATACAATACAAATATGCAGGCTATATAGAGCGCCAGCAAAATGAAATTGATAAACAGCGCCGCAATGAAGAAACCATTTTGCCTGAAACGTTAGACTATAATGATGTGCGTGGACTATCAAATGAAGCACTGGATAAGCTAAGTAATCAACGCCCTGTGAGTATTGGGCAAGCATCACGTATTCCAGGGATTACGCCTGCGACTATATCGTTGCTGCTAGTGCATCTTAAAAAACATGGCGTGAAAAATACAACACTAACGAATACCAAGGACATCATTCATTGAATACGAGTGAAATAGACAAGCTCTGGACGCTAGGTTTAGAGGCTTTAAATTGCAATCCAAATGATGAGCAACTTGGGAAGCTAAAACAATATGTAACGCTCCTGCATCGCTGGAATAAGACGTATAACCTAACCGCCATCCGCGATCCTCTGCAAATGATTCCTTTGCATATTTTTGACAGCCTTGCTGTTGCACCTTATATCGAAGGCGAAAATTGTCTGGATGTGGGGAGTGGTGGCGGATTACCCGGTATTCCACTGGCTATTATGCAACCTCAACGAGACTTTACCCTGCTCGATACTAACGGTAAAAAAACACGTTTTATGCAACAGGTAGTTATTGAGCTGGGCTTAAAAAACGTCAATATTGTGCAATCACGCGTTGAAAATTGGCAATCTGAACATCAATTTGACACCATTATTAGTCGAGCTTTTGCTTCAATTATTGATTTTGTGGAAACCTCATCGCTCCACTTATCTAATAAAGGACAATTATTAGCCATGAAAGGGCAACTTCCTGAAAGCGAGTTATCCTTACTGACCAATGGATTCATTGTAGCGTTCTCAAAGACTTTGCTGATTCCTGATGTTTCAGGTGAACGTTGCGTAATTAAGATTATAAGTAAATACTAATAAACGTATAAAAAATACTATTAGCGCTAATTTTTTTCTATGTTAGGATGCGCGCTCCTTTGGTCATAGAGAATTCTGAATGAACATTCAGCAACGTATTTGGGTCGGATTAACGTTATTTGCCCTTATCACAACTAGCACAGGCGTCAATGCTAAAAGCAAGGTTCGCACCTGCGCAGATCTGAAAACTAAAACCATTCTAAAAAAAGCACGCCCTTTTAAAGCGACCATTGAAAAGTATGCGCGCAAGCATAAACTCAATGCAGATTTTGTTCTGGCTATTGCCGCCGTTGAAACATGCTTTAACTCACGCGCAGTATCTCCTGTTGGTGCCAAAGGCTTAATGCAGCTTATGCCTGCAACTGCTAAACGCTTTGGCGTTCGTCAACGTAGCAATGCACGTCAGAGTGTTAGTGGTGGCACAAAATATCTTAAATTCTTAATGAAGCGTTATAAATATAATATGCGTTTAGCCGCAGCCGCTTATAATGCTGGCGAAGGACGCGTTGACCGCTATAAAGGTATACCTCCTTATCGTGAAACACGTCGCTATGTTAAAAATGTACTACGTGTTTACAATAAGCTCAGGTTTCATAGAAAATCACTTGGCAACAAGGCTAAAGCGAGACGAACAAGTGGGAAAATTTCAAAAAAGCGCACTTCCATTAAAAGAACTTATTCACATTTAAAAATGTATAAGAATATTAAGCTTAAAACATCTACCAGCAAACTATCAGAAAAACAGACGTTCTTACTCGCTAGTAGATTTTTGCTTCAATAATCATGGCTACCATTATCCCCGTTTTAGCATTTTCTGATAATTATATTTGGCTAATTTGTGATAATCAGCAACGCTACGCAGCAATTGTTGATCCAGGTGATGCGGCACCTGTTATTAAGGCACTTGAAGAGAAAAAATTAGAGCCCATTGCTATTTTGATCACGCATCATCATAGTGATCATATTGGCGGTATTTCTCGCCTACTACAAAAATATCCACAACTTCCTGTTTATGGGCCAAAAACAGAGCGTATTACAACGCTTACCCATAAAGTTGGACAAGATGATCTTATCGATTTACAGCAGATTGATACGCAGTTAAAAGTACTCGATACCTTTGGACATACCGCAGGACATATTAGCTACTATGCACCCGATATGCTTTTTTGTGGTGATACTTTATTTGCCAACGGCTGTGGGCGTATTTTTGATGGCACCTTAGAAGACCTACACCAATCATTAGAAAAAATTGCCAACCTCCCCTCTGAAACACAAATATACTGCGCACATGAGTACACCTTAGACAATATCGGATTTGCCAAATGGGTCGAAGCGGATAATAAAGACTTGCTTGAACGCGAGGCTGTTTGCTGGGCTCTTATTGATAATGACCAGTCAACCATACCGACTCTGCTTGCTGACGAGCTAAAAACCAACCCTTTTATGCGCTGTGATAAGCCGCAAGTCATTGAGCAAGCGGAGAAATTTGTAGGAAAAAAACTATCGAACTCAACTGAAGTTTTTCGTGCTATTCGACGATGGAAAGACTCAGAATACGATTAAGCTCGCTTTGTTCCTGCTCGACTTGAGGAGGAAGGAACACAGTTAGAATATCTAAAGAGCTGATGATCTTATTTACAGATCATTTCGCAAACCCGAAAAATAATTAATCATATAATTCAAATAAGGACGCACACAAGGGCTATGATCCGCAGGCGTTGTAGCACATTTGACAAGTTCCACATCAGCTCCCAGACCTCTCATTGTATTAAACGTACTAATTGCACCCTCAATGGGAACCGTTTTATCATCCTCGCCATGAAACAATTTTAAGGGGATTGAAGGCTTCCAGTTATGCACATTATCTTGTCTATCTTTATCAAAATAACGATCTAGAAATATCTTTTCAAAATCAACTTCTGCATTTTTAGGAATAAGCGCACGTTCTAGTTCTTTCTGCGCTAGCTTGCCCAAAAAACTTGGTAAGTTATTAATTTTGTACAATAAGGTATTCAGTGTTTCATATAAATCATAAGGTCCTGCGCCCAATACCGCGCCCGTTACCGTAAAACCTGCACTGCCTGTATTTCGCTCTAACGCCTCAAGTGCAGCCATCGTGACATAGCCACCTTCTGAATAACCTGTTAAAAATAGTTGATTATTTGTTGCTATATTTTTCTTATCAAGCCAATGATTACCTGCCTTCAACATATCAATAACAATATCCGCTGAAGGCTGTTTTTGTAGATAAGGATGCTTTCTTCCTTTTGATGAACCATAACCAATATAGTCAGGGGAAAAAACAATATACCCCAAAGAAGCCAATAAAATTTCTGGATGTCTTGTATTCACTTTTAACTGAAAACTGGGCGCATTTTTATCAATAAAGGTAGTGCCATGCTGAAAGCTTAAAATAGAACTGGGTGTATCCTTGACAGGTATCGCTAACAATCCAGAAACTGTCACTAATTTATCATCAGAATCACGGCTTAAATATTCCAACTTATAAGCATTTACATCATATTGAGGTGTTAAATTTAAACCTTCTATAGCACTAAGCTCTGTTTGAATCACTGCGCGCTGATTCGTTGTTTTTTTGCTAATAGACTTAAAATCACCCTGTGCTGGGATTGAATTATTGACAGTTAGTGCTGTTTTTCCTGAGCCGCCACAGGAAATCAGAGCGAAAGATAATAGAAAAACACCCCAATATGAAATTAAAATCCGCATAGAACCTCGCTGTTGAATTATTTTATAATTAACCACTATCCTTTAATTTTCCAATTTACATTTTATTTTTTTAAATCGAGCGTTTATCCTTTAATTAGCTGATACTAAGCGAGGCTAAAGCCGTTGATTCCATAGTGTGTAAATTACTTTTCAAATATACACAATACAAAGATGCCAATTAAACTTAGTGAAGCTTAGTTCCCCACATCAAGCTTTGCAACTCTGATTGTAAGTTTCTAAGATCTCGATAATATCCAGTGCCTGTTTAATTTTAATATCCGCACCCCACGAATCAAACTCATCACCATCGGCAATATAACCAAATAATGCTAATACTGTCATCATATTAACATTGCGCCCTGCTTCTATATCACGCTGCGCATCACCCACATAAAAACTATTCTCTGCACTACAACCACATTGCGTTAATGCGTGAAGCATTGGTTCAGGATCAGGCTTATTTTTTGCCAATGTATCACCACAAACAATACTACATGCACGCGAACGCAGATTCATTTCTTCCAATAAAGGTAACGCAAAACGCTCTGGTTTATTCGTCACTATTCCCCAGAAAATGCCTGAATTTTCTAAATAATCTAAAACATTATCCATACCTGAAAATAATTTCGTATCCACGCAGAGGTTTTGTGCGTATAAATCCAAGAAGCGAGTACGAATACGCTCATTTTCTTTAGGAGGTAAATCTTGACCAAAACCCAACTCAAGTAATGCAGGTGAACCGTGGGAAACCACACTACGACATGTTTTATACGGTAATGGAGAACAATTTTCTTCCTCTAATACCCTATTTAGTGCATTCACCATATCAGGAGCGGTATCAATTAAGGTACCATCTAGATCAAAAAGCACACAGTTTACCGATGATATTGAACTTATCGTCATTTTTCATATCCTTAAAAAGAAAACTAATGAATCACAATCAACAGATAATAAACAGAGGACGCTCCACAGTGAAACAACTTATTCCTAATACATTTTCAAGCGCACGATTTTTAACACCATTACTTGCTACTTTTACTGCATTTTTACTACTAACAACGGCCGCATCTGCTTTCACTGACCTCAAAGGCGAAAAGCTAGAAATTGAAAAACAATTGGGCGGTGGAAAATGGTCCATCGTTGAAATATGGGCGTCTGACTGCCATGCTTGCCGTCAACATATGCCCTCTATGGTTAAATTTGATGGCAAATTAAAAAATGCACGTATTGTTGGCGTTACGCTTGATGGACAAGCAGGCATTGCTAGTGCTAATTCCTTTGTTAAAAAATTTGGGATTCAGTTTAAAAATCTTGTGTCAAACCCCATTGAAGTAAACGCTTGGATGCAGAAAACAGTAGGCGAAGGCTTAGTTGGCACTCCAACCTTTATCCTTTTTAATCCTGAGGGGAAATTAGTAGCAGCTCAGCCGGGCATGGTCTCAACCAAGTCATTGGAAACCTTTATTAAAGAAAATTCCAATAAAAGCAAAGCCACTGGAACTTAAAAATAGACCACTGGTCTATTAGGATATGACGCTTCTAGGGATAGATCGTCGAAATAATATAAAAATAATACCACTCCTCCTTTCTTTGATGATAGAAAGGGGGAATAATTTTTCTACCTAGACTCTATTGAACCAAACGTTTTGTCACTAAAGGACTATCCTTTAACCCAGATACAACCTTTGCACCTGCCAATACAGCAAGATCAACCAAAGGCTCTAGAATAACAACTGTCATATAAGCTGCTGCAAATGTCGCAACTGCGGTTAGATTCTCACCGCCAACACCTTGACCATAGATCGCCCAAAAGACAACCCACATAACAATCCCGCCTTGATACGCTAACGATAACCTTAACACCTGTGAATAAGCTAAATCTTTATACGCAGTATTCTCAGGAATAAATCGTTTCGCCAACGCGGCCATGGTAAACAAAGGGACTAATAAGGTTGTGACATTAACGGCGTAATTAGGTAAATCAAATGGTGCAAAAAACAACCCTTGAATCAATAACCCCAACGCTAAAGCAATCCCCGCTGGCACCATACCAAAGAGTAAAAAGAGTGTCGAACCTAGGATTAAATGAACCTCCGATACCCCCACAGGATGATGTGGAAATACCTCAAAAAACATCAAAACAAGTAAACTTGCGATAACACTACGCAATGCCAGTGATAACCACCCTTTTTCTTGAGACGCACCCCAGACCTGCTTTGCCAAATATCCAAAAGACGCTAATGCTGTGCCATAGCTTAAAATCATTTTGGCTTCTTGTACTACACCCACTTCGATATGCATAAAATAACTCCTGTAATGATTACGCCACCCGCGTAATTGGAATTGAATAAACTCAGGTCGGTCTCCAGACTTTTGGTATAAAATAACAACTACAAAACACTATGTCAGGTTGATATAGCTCTGTGAAACCAACCCTAACAAAAAGTAATCTATCAATTTAATAAAATAATGATGTGGAGCAGTTACAGTGTCTCCTTTACCAATTCACTATTGCGGGGGCAGTAACAGCGTCACACTGTTTTCCCGTTACACCTGAATAAGAGGGATGCATTATATACATAATTATACGTAACGATATATTGTCTTTTTTCTATTATGGGTTCTATTATCAGACTAGAGATAAGATCAATATAACAACCTATCTCATTACCTAAATTTCTTACCGCTACCCCTGACACCACGCCCTAAAAATGGAAAAACTCTAAAACTTTAGAAACATCATGTTATTTTCATCCTCCCATGCCCACAATCCCATAGCTAATCAATACACACTCTCTTTTTCTGCTATGATTTTCCCTTATGACTCCAGCCAAAAACATCCTTAGAATCGCCATTTCACGTCCACTTTACTCTTTGCTTGATTATCAATGTCCTGATGAGCTAACAGTGCAAATTGGCTGCCGCGTGCAAGTGCCTTTAGCGGGTGGTTTTAGTGTTGGTATTGTGGTTAAAAAAGCGACCAAGAGTGAATTTAAAAAACTACGTAACATACTAAAAGTACTAGATAAAGAGCCGTTAATTGAAGAAAATTCTTTACAGTTGCTCTATTGGGCTAGTCGCTATTATCACCACCCTATTGGCGATGTTATTTTCAATGCTATTCCTGCACCTTTGCGTAAAGGAAAGACATTGCCACTGATGAAAGTTTGGCAACTGAATACAAAATTATTAGAGCAAGCCGATTCCTTATTAGGACGTGCACATAAACAGCGGCAGCTTTGGTTGTTTTTTGAAAAATCTAATAAAAATGAGTGGCTAAGTGAGCTACAAATTAATCAAGGTCTAGAGCAGAGCAGTGTAATAAATTGGAAAAACTTACTACGGGAGTTAATAAAAAAACAGCTTATTCTTGTTAAGGAAATTCCTGCTACTTTTACTGCTTTGCCAAGAACATCGACGCCTGATAAAGAAATTACCCTAACGGATGAGCAACAGGATGTACTGAAGCAATTAACACTTATCTATCAAGCTAAAAAAATAAAACCCATACTATTACATGGCATAACGGGAAGCGGTAAAACGGAGATTTATTTACGCACTATTGCGCCTGTTTTAAAGTCTGGCAAACAAGCCCTGATATTAGTTCCTGAAATTGGATTAACACCACAATTATTTAAACGCTTTCAGCAATATTTTCCACAATATTGTGTTGCCATGCTCCATTCTGCCTTATCAGATAGTGAGCGCACACTAATTTGGCAAGCAGTCAAAGATTTTACTATTGATATAGTGATTGGCACACGTTCAGCCGTGTTTTCCCCCATGAAAAAGCTGGGTATTATTATCGTGGATGAGGAGCATGATGGCTCATTAAAACAGCAGACAGGATTCCGTTATCACGGGCGTGATTTAGCCGTAAAACGTGCTTATGATCTCAATATTCCGATTATTTTAGGCAGCGCCACCCCTGCTTTGGAGTCATTGCAGAATGTTGAACGTGATCGTTACCATTATTTGCGCTTAAATAGTCGCCCTGGTAGCCGTACTCGCCCTGTGGTATTAGTGCAGGATATTCGTGGATTAGTGCTTGAAGCGGGGATTTCATCACTCTTACTCAAAGAAATTCAGCAACATCTTGAAGCCGACAATCAGGTAATGCTATTCTTAAATCGTCGTGGTTTTGCACCTGTTTTATATTGTCCCAGTTGTGGTTGGCATGCCATTTGTCAGTCATGTGATACAAATATGACCTATCACGCTGGTATTAGCAAAATAATCTGTCACCATTGCGCTCGTGAAAAAAAGGTAAGCTTAAGTTGTCCAGATTGTCATCACAAAGGCATTACAACAGTAGGTCAAGGAACAGAGCGCATTGAGCATGTTTTACAAACGCATTTTCCTGAATTTCCTGTCGTTCGTATTGACAGGGATACCACTCGTCGTAAAGGCGCATTGGACAGTAAGCTAGCAATTGTGCAACAAGGCAAGCCCGTGATACTAGTTGGTACACAGATGTTAACCAAAGGGCATGACTTCCCCAAATTAACACTGGTTGGGATTCTGGATATTGATCAGGCGTTATTTAGTATGGATTATCGTGCGCAGGAGCAATTAGCACAGCAAATTGTACAAGTTAGTGGTCGGGCAGGTCGAGGAGAATCTAAAGGACGAGTGTTATTGCAAACATCACAGCCTGAGCATCCTTTATTAACCAACTTGCTAAACAAAGGTTATTTGAACATTGCAAAACAGTTATTGTCTGAGCGGAAGAGGTGGAATTATCCGCCCTTTGGTTTTCAAGTATTAATAAGAGTAACGGCAACGGATAAAATAAAAGGATTCGTTTTTTTACAAAAATTAAGTCAAGATTTATCACTTTCAGATTTACAACAACCTGATGTGACATTGCTTGGTCCAGTTCCGTCGCCAATGGCTAAAAAAGCAGATCGATATCGTTTTCAATTACTAATGAGTTCTGCTAATCGTGCCGCTTTGCATTATTTGCTCACAGATGCCGTTGTAAGGCTACAAGCATATAAAAAATCTGGCAATATTAGATGGTCAGTTGATGTAGATCCTCTAAACATGCTGTAAACATTTGTTATAACTTAAAAAATCAATTATACCTATAGACTTTTTCGGCATAGTAAACTATATTAACAATGAATGCTGACTGAATATTGCGAAAAGTCAGCAAATAAATTAGGTGGTAAACGTCAATGTACGTAGATTTTAAGGAAGAAACAGCAATGCAGTCAGGTTTTGGTAGTGGCATGTTATGGATGCTATCGGGTATTATGATGGGGTTACTCGTGGGTTTAGCAATGTATTATTTTGCAAATCGGGGAATTCCAGATGTGGAGGCTGCAAATGCGTCTCAGGGAACACAAATCGCAAATGCTGCTCCTAAAAAAGCACAATTTGCAAAAGATCAAGAAGTTACTTCTCCTTTTGGTGCATCTAAAAATACAGATGATCCTGATGAACAACTAGTCGCCTCCTTGATTGACAAAAATCATAAGGAAGAGGTAAAAGAGCGTCCTAGTTTTAGTTATTATGCAGTATTGCCTGATTTGAATGTCCCTATACAAACCATTCACAACCCCATTGAGAAAAAAGAAAAGCCAGTTAAAGTTTCCAAAGACAAGAAAGCAGATAAAACCAAGGTTGCTGCTGGAAAATCTGGCTATCTTTTACAGGTTGCATCTTATAGAAGGCGTAATCAAGCAGATCGCAGTAAAGGTCGCTTAAAACGCAAAGGCATGACGGCTTATGTTGAAAAAAGAAAAGTCAAAGGAAAAACATGGTTTAGAGTAATGGCTGGACCTGTTGAGCCTAAAAAATTAGATAGCTGGAAAGCGACTGTCGCTTCTTTAGGATTTAAGCCTTTAATTTATCCCGCTAAATAATTTTTATTTTGATAGCCACATTAGTTAAAAAACCACAAAGATGCAGAACATACCCAGAAGAAATTATTACAGGGATGGGTATCCTGCATCTTTCCAAGATTGTTTTTTATAACCAATTGAATTAGCTACCACGCAACAATCATCTCTTCCTATTTTTTTCATTATCCTCCATTTTCAAATAACCCTACTAGATCGTAATCACCGCTTTTCTCAAAAGCTATGCGGTTACTGGTAGCACCAATACAGCAATAGGTGTAAACTTCGCAGAATTGCTGGCTACTGTTACTAATTACCTGATTTAATACAAATAGACTCTATTACATTGTCCAATTAATTAAATAGTATGGAAGCTATGCTTTAGAAACTATGCAAAGTCTCACTTCCGAATTTAACGGTAATAACTAAATATTCACCAACGTTTTTTTCAACTCCCTATAAAAAATATAAACCATGGCTAAAATACTGCTGTTAAACGGTCCAAATCTTAATCTACTCGGTCAACGCGAACCAGGACACTACGGAACACTTTCTCTCGCCAATATTGAAAAAAAACTACAACAAATCGCAATACAAAATAATCATCAATTAGACTGTTTTCAAAGCAATGCTGAACACAAGCTTGTTGATAGAATTCATGCAGCACACATTGAAGATATCAACTTTATCCTCTTTAATCCTGCAGCATTTACACACACCAGCATCGCTCTACGAGATGCTTTATTAGCAACTAAGCTGCCTTTTATTGAAGTTCATTTATCCAATGTTTACAAACGGGAAACTTTTAGACACCACTCTTATTTTTCTGATATAGCAGAAGGCTGTATTATCGGACTTGGTCCTAAAGGTTATGAACTGGCTTTAGACGCAGCGATTAACAAACTTGACGCTTGAATTATTTGCACATAGAACTATCTAAGCGAGATTATTACGATTGTTTCTCTGCAAATCATAACTTCCAAGCACTCACATAGGGAAAATCCAATGGATGTTCGTAAAGTAAAAAAACTGATTGAACTTGTTGAAACTAGCGGCATAGCCGAACTGGAAATCGTTGAGGGAGAGGAGTCAGTACGCATTATAAGACACACCACAACTCCCGCTCCAATTGCAGCGATAGCACCTGTTGCAGCGCCTCAAACAACTATTTTTGAAACTCCAGCTACCACTCCTGCAATAGAAAGCGCAGTAGCCGAAAACACCATAGACTCACCCATGGTTGGAACTTTCTACCGCTCATCATCACCGACCGCTGCTCCATTTTCTGAGGTCGGTCAAAAAGTTGCTGTGGGCGATACCTTGTGCATTATTGAAGCGATGAAAATGCTCAATGAAATAGAAGCTGATAAAGCAGGTACAATCAAAACTATTCTTGTGGATAATGAGCAGCCTGTAGAATTTGGCGAACCTCTTTTTGTTATTGAATAATTCGGGGCGACTCCAATGATTAAAAAATTACTAATCGCTAATCGTGGCGAAATCGCGCTTCGTATTTTGCGTGCCTGTCGAGAAATGGGTATTAAGACGGTTGCCGTGCATTCAACGGCTGATAGAGACTTAAAACATGTACGCCTTGCGGATGAGGCGGTATGCATTGGTCCTCCTAGCTCAACTGATAGCTATCTGAATATTCCTGCCATTATTAGTGCAGCAGAAGTAACCGATGCGGATGCTATCCACCCTGGTTATGGCTTCCTATCTGAAAATGCTGATTTTGCAGAGCGTGTTGAGTCCAGTGGCTTTATTTTTGTTGGCCCTACTGCGGCTACCATTCGTATTATGGGTGATAAAATATGCGCTAAAGAAGCAATGGAAAAAGCCAATGTGCCTTGCGTACCTGGCTCTGGTGGTGCTATCCCTGATGATGGTGATGCCGCATTACAAATGGCAGAAGATATTGGCTATCCATTGATCATCAAAGCAACAGGTGGTGGAGGTGGTCGTGGAATGCGGGTGGTCTACGATGCATCTGATTTGATTGAATCTATAGCACTAACCAAAGCAGAAGCAGGCGCAGCATTTGGCAATGATGTCGTCTTTATGGAAAAATTCCTCCAAAAACCACGTCATATCGAGTTTCAAGTACTTGCCGATGAGCATGGAAATGCCATTCACCTCTGCGAACGCGATTGTTCCATGCAACGTCGCAATCAAAAAGTTGTTGAAGAAGCTCCAGCTCCTGGTATTACACCTGCAGTTCGCAAAAAATTAGGTGAGACAATCAGCAAGGCGTGTGTGGAAATTGGCTACCGAGGAGCAGGTACATTTGAGTTTTTATATGAAAATGATGAGTTCTATTTTATTGAAATGAACACTCGCCTACAGGTCGAACATCCTGTTACCGAAATGATCACAGGCATTGATCTCGTTAAGCAACAGCTTCTCATTGCATCTGGCGAAAAACTAACAATTAAACAAGAAGACATTGTGCCACGCGGACATGCCATTGAATGTCGAATCAATGCTGAAGATGCAGAAACCTTTATCCCATCACCAGGAAAAATTGAGCGTTTTCATCAGCCTGGTGGCTTAGGTGTCAGGGTCGATTCACATATTTATGGTGGCTATATCGTTCCTCCTCATTATGACTCCATGATTGGTAAATTAATTGTCCATGCAGATACTCGTGAAGCAGCTATTGCACGCATGCAAGGCGCACTCACCGAAATGGTGGTGGAAGGTATCAAGACCAACATCCCTCTGCAACGCCGTATTATGGAAGATACTGCTTTCAAAAAAGGTGGTGCAGGCATTGATTATCTTGAGAAAAAGCTTAGTAACAAATGACATCCTCAGCGCCTAAACAAGAGTGGCAACAAATAAACTGCTACTGCAATAAAGCATTTCAAGATGAAATTACGCAATGTATGGAGATGGCTAATGCGCTCTCCATCACTTTTCAGGACGCGGGCGATACGCCTGTATTGGAACCCTTGCCAGGTGAAACGCCCTTATGGAATGATTTGATTCTCACCGCATTATTTACAGGTGATGATGACCTCTCCGCTCCACTTCTCGATTTACAAAGCAATAAGCAGCAATGGCAAATCAGCAAAATTGATGTGGAACGACTTGAAGATCAAGACTGGGAACGCGCTTGGATGGATGATTTCAAGCCAATGAAATTTGGTGAGAATTTGTGGATTTATCCTAGCTGGAATGAAATTCCTGAGGATGAGAGCACCAAAATCATTCTCGACCCTGGTTTAGCCTTTGGTAGCGGCACCCATCCTACGACTGCACTTTGCTTAGAATGGCTGGATGCAAACCCACCACAGGGCTTATCCGTTATTGATTATGGTTGCGGTAGTGGAATATTAGCCATTGCCGCTGCAAAGCTAGGTGCTAGCGCAATACTCGCAACCGATATTGATCCTCAAGCGCTGATTGCTACCAAAGACAATATGTTGAAAAATAAGATTCCTGAGTTTGCCATTGAAACCTGCTTTCCCGAAGAATTACCTACAGAACCTGTTGAGTTATTGATTGCCAATATTTTATCAGGTCCTTTAGTAGAACTTGCTGAAACATTCGCACAGCTAATAAAACCTAATGGCACGATTGTTCTATCTGGAATTTTAGAGGAACAGACAGATAATATCGTCAAGGCTTATCAAATCGGCTTTAACATTATACAAGTTGCACAAAAAGATGACTGGATACGGGTGACGGCACAACGCACAGCTAATCCACCGTTACCATAATACAATTTATTCTTGGAAAACCTTATGACATCACAAACTTTAAAAGCATTTGATAAAGATATTCAACTAGTCAGCAAGCGAGTGATTGGCATGGCTAATATGGTCAGTCTGGAGCTATCTAATAGTTTCAATGCGTTTAGCGAACGCAACCAAGATAAAGCAATTGATATTGCAAGAGCTGATGTTCTTATCGATGCCACCGAACGTATTATTGATGACCTAATTGTTAAAACCATTGTATCGCACCAACCAACTGCAGCAGAAAGCAGATTGTTAATATCAGCCCTCCGCATTAATAAAGATCTGGAGCGCATTGGTGACTATGCTACTAATATAGCCAATCACTCCCGTACACTTAATCAGCTAGAACTCACGGGCAAAGAAGATAATGTACAACAAATGTGGCAAGCCGTACAAACCATGCTAGCAGATGTAACGCAAGCTTATGACACGAAAGACACAAAAGCCGCAGAAGTAGTTCGTCAAAAAGATAGTATGGTTGATGAAATGTATACACAAATATTCACCGACCTGATTGCCCTTAATAAAGAAAATTCAGCACAAAGCTGTGCCTGTACCCACCTTATTTTTATTGCTCGTAGTTTAGAGCGCATTGGTGATCATATTGTTGATATTGCAGAGGAAGTTTTATATGTAGTTAATGGAAAGTTTCCTGAGGAGGAACGCTTGAAAGCAGATGAGTCTGCTTTTGTTAATCCTTAAACTTTCCTAACTCCTATGTTTCAGGTTATCAGGTAGGAATACCCGCCTTTCACAAGGGGATATTCATTTTCATAATAAATACAAGTAACAATCAGTATTAATTCTAACTTTGAAGGAGTTGTTATTAATCTTTCAACTCTTCATACTCAAAAAGACTAAAGCCTATTCAATACACTAATGCCTTCTAGCAACTCACATCACAACTCAGCCAATGCTCAAGTCAACCACATTGCTTGTCCTGATTGTGATTTGATTCTGTCTATTCCGTCTTTAGCAGTTAATGAAGTGACATACTGCACTCGTTGTGATGCTACATTATTGAAGAATCAAAAAAACTCAATTAATCGCACCCTTGCCTTTGCTATTACAGGGCTCATTTTATTTATTATATCCAATTTATTTCCTTTATTATCACTAAAAGCAATTGGATTAACACAAGAGAGTAGCCTGCTTTCCACTGCATTTGCTTTATTCCAAGCTGACCAACCACTATTGAGTCTTATTATCTTACTAACAACCTTTGTTTTTCCTGCAACCACTTTAGTCGGTACTATTTATATTCTTATCCAAGTTAAAACAAATCGTATTAATACCTATACCGCACCCCTATTTCGTTTTTTACGCAGTACAGATGCATGGGGAATGCTGGAAATCTTTCTGCTGGCGATTCTAGTTGCGCTAGTTAAACTAGGCGATGTAGCAGATGTTATTTATGGCGTTTCACTGTATGCCTTTTGTTTGCTAATCCTATCTTTATCACTACTAAGTTATTCACTTAACCCACAAGATGTCTGGAATAAACTTAGAGATAAACAAGAGGTTTCGATATGACAACGGCTCGTCAAATGGGTTTAATTTCCTGTCATTTTTGCCATACTTTAAGTAAACTCCCTAACGATATTGATGAAAAATCAGCTAAAAAGCAGACTGAAATTATCTGCCCTTGTTGTTACTCCAGCCTACATTCACGCATTCCTAATAGTCTCAGCAGAACGTGGGCATTATTACTGGCTGCTTTGATTCTTTATATTCCTGCTAATACACTGCCTATTATGACTGTTACTTATTGGGGTGAAGGTCAGCCTGATACTATTTTAAGTGGTGTTATGCATTTATTGGCAGAGGGTATGTGGCCACTGGCTTTGCTTATTTTTCTTGCCAGTATTTTTATTCCCATCCTTAAACTATTAACTCTGTTTGGTTTATTAATCAGCATTCATTTTCGCGCTAACTGGCGACCTAAAGATCGCACGGTTATGTATCGTATCACTGAATTTGTTGGACGCTGGTCAATGGTTGATGTCTTTGTTATTGCACTATTAGTTGCTTTAGTGCAATTTGGCAAGACTGCCAGTGTTAGCCCTAACTTAGGTGCATTATCCTTTGCTGCGGTTGTCATATTGACAATGTTTGCTGCACACACTTTTGATCCACGCCTTATTTGGGATGCAATGGAAGATGATTCATCTGGAGAGATAAGTGCCAAATAACGACTATCCAACGGCGCAGGTACAAACTACCTCTGGCTTTTCTCTAATCTGGATTATCCCGCTCACCGCGGCACTTATCGGTGGATGGTTAGTGTATAAATACTATAGCGAACGCGGCACAATGATCACCATTACCTTTGATAAAGCATCTGGTATTGAAGCTAAAAAAACAGCTATTCGTTATAAAGATATACAAGTGGGTCGTGTGCAAAAACTCAGACTCACTTCTGATTTAAAAAAAGTTGTGGTTGTTGCTGAAATATTCCCCGAAATGGCGCAAAACCTAGGAGAAAATACACGCTTTTGGGTAGAACGTCCCCGCCTAACATTGCAAGGCATTAGTGGTTTAGATACCTTACTATCAGGGGTTCATATTGGTATTGACCCAGGCAAAAGAAGCCCTCCTAAAAAATATTATGATGGACTAGAAACAGCACCTCTTGTCACCACCGATAAAGAAGGTAGCGTACTTGTTTTAAATAGCCATGACCTTGGCTCTCTGAATGTAGGCTCACCTGTTTATTACCACAAAATTAATGTTGGTGAAGTCACGGGATATAAATTAAATACTGACACTGGCAATGTTGATATTTCCATCTATATACATGCTCCTTATAATAATAAAATCAAAAGTAATACTCGTTTTTGGAATGCAAGTGGTGTCGATGTTGATTTATCCGCCTCAGGTGTATCAATGCGTATGGAGTCATTAGTCTCACTTTTGATTGGTGGTATCGCATTTGAAACTCCCAAAGGAAAAGTGGGTTATGCGGTTACTGATAAAACAAAATTTAAACTTTATAATTCCTATAAACTGGCAAATGATAATAAAGAACGCCTAGAAAAATTATTCTATGTGATGTATTTCGATGATAGTTTGCATGGTTTAAGTTCAAAATCAGTGATTGAATTTAGCGGAGTAAAGGTTGGCAAAGTTGAAAGCATTTTGCTACAAAAAATGCAGAACAATACACAGGTCAAAACACTGGTAAAAGTATCACTCTATATTGATAAGTTTTCTGATACAAACCAACGAGCAGAGGCAGAACATACGCTGCAAAATTTAGTCGGTAATGGGTTGAAAGCACAGTTAACAGTTGATAGCTTGATTACAGGAGCACAGTTTATTTCTTTAAATATGCCAAAAAAATCTCTGCATCTACAAAAAGAAAAGCATGTATTCGCCCTTTTGCCAACAGGACTAGATGACCCATCGGTATTTCCCACTAAAGATGCACCCTCCTCCATCCTTAATTTTGATGCTAGCGAAATCACCGCTGAACTAAACAAAGCTATTTCCAGTGTCACCGCATTACTCAATTCACAAGATATTAAGAAAACACTCAAAGGGGTTGCCTCCACCGCTGAAAGTATTGCTAAAATTACAACAAAACTAGATCAAAAAGGCTTCTCAGGTGAACTAGTGAACACTTTAACCATCGCACAAAAAACAGCAGATGATCTGAGTCATCTATTAGCCAATGCCGATAGAACCCTTAGTGTATTGCAAAAAGATGGCACCACCACCTTGCGCACTATTAGCAATGTCAGCAGCACACTGCAAAAAGACATCAGCACCTCATTACAAACCTTCAATAATGTCAGTAATAAACTACAAAAGGATGCTAGCGTCTCCATGCACACCTTTAATAACGTCAGCAATAAACTACAAAAAGATGCCAGCGCGTCCATGAAAACGTTTAACAATGTTAGCAATAAACTGCAAAAAGAAGCGAGCGTCTCCCTGCATACCTTTAATAATGTGAGTAATAAACTACAAAAAGACCTAGGCATATCACTACGCACCTTCAATAACGTGAGTAATAAACTGCAACAAGACACTCGCAAAACCCTGCGTCATATCGATAATACAACGGTTGTGATCAATAAGAGCCTTAAAGCAACACTCAGCGAAGACTCCGCACTTCAATATCGCTTACAACAATTAATTAATGATTTAGGCGAAGCATCACGCTCATTCTCAACGCTAGCAGATACCTTGCAACGCAAGCCTAACGCCGTTATTTTTGGGAAATAGATTAAGAAATGTGACTCGAAATGATGTTCCAATATTATTTAGTGTACGTTTCTAAGGTACTTTTGCTCTGCAAGCAGATTATTTAGGTAATTATGGAAAATTTATGAAATTACACACTCAATTCATCCTATTACTCATAGCACTCCTCACAACTGCTTGCAGTAGCCTAAGAGAAGAAGGGCAAACCAGCGTAGTTAGTAATCTTGGGGGGACTCATTTTTACTCACTCTCATCGCTGCCCCCTGCAAGCAATCCTCAGTCAAAAATGCGCATAGGTGTAGGTCCCGTACAAATACCAAGACTCCTAACCCGCCCTCAAATTATCAGCCGTAAAAATAGCAATGAGATCAATATGGCAGAGTTGCATCAATGGGGTGGCTCACTTCGGGAAGAAATTACTCAAGTAACTACGGATAATTTATCAGCATTGTTAAAAACCGACCATATTGAGCAATACCCATGGAAATTTGCCTTTAAACCACACTATCAGGTACGTATTAATATTGAACGATTGGATGGAAAAATAGGTAAAAACGTTACCCTAAAAGCCCGTTGGCGCTTATTGAAAAATAATAAAGAACTGCTATCTAAGCG
>JAGLBQ010000025.1 GCA_023146675.1 Cocleimonas sp.
GCGGCTGCGATGCCTGATAAGCGTCCGCGTCCACCTGAGCGAATATTGATAATGCTCTGACCGACCATTGCACAACCCCCCATGCCACCGAAGACACCTGTCACCGTATTGGCAACGCCTTGACCGATACATTCGCGATTTGGTTGACCTTGTGATTCAGTTAGTTCATCAATAAGGTTTAAGGTTAAGAGACTTTCGATGAGTCCAACGAGCGCCATGATGATAGCGTAAGGGAAAACGATTTTTAGTGTTTCCCAATCAAAAGGTACATCGGGAATATGGAAAGGAGGGAAGCTGCCTTTAATTGATGCAACATCACCTACCAAGCGTGTTTCTATACTTAAAAAGTGAGCCATTCCTAATGTGATTAATGTGCCAATAATAATAGCGGCTAATGTTGATGGGATAATGGTGGTTAAGCGAGGTAAAAATTTGATAATTGCCATCGTAAGCGCAATCAATGCCAGCATAATATAGAGCGTAGAACCGCCTATCCATTCTTTCGTGCCATCAGGTAATTCAACTTTAAAGTGCTCTAACTGCGCTAAAAAGATAACCAATGCAAGACCATTTACGAATCCTAAAAAGACAGGATGAGGAACGAGGCGAATAAACTTCCCCAGCTTTAATGCACCAAAAAGTATCTGAATAGCACCCATTACCACAACGGCGGCAAATAGGTATTCTGCTCCATGTTGCAATACCAATGCACCAACTACAACGGCTATTGCGCCTGTTGCGCCTGAAATCATTCCAGGGCGACCACCCACAATGGCGGCAATCAAGCCAACTGTAAAGGCGGCATAAAGTCCAACAAGTGGGTGCAAATGAGCCAATATAGCAAAAGCAACGGCTTCAGGAACGAGTGCTAATGCAACCGTTAGCCCTGAAAGTACGTCATTTTTTATATTAGCAGGAGAATGGTCGGTAATAATTTTAAACATGGATATTAATGGCCCAGCTATGAGAAATGAGAGCTTGAAAAGTACGTCAGCTTAGCGGTGAGCGTGTATGTTTTCATACTCTTAATGAAAAAAGGGGCGATTATGCCGTATTCGAGACTAAATTTATATGAGCAAATACTAAATTAGGTAATAGGAAGGGAGATGCTGATAGTAAATATGGTTAGGTTTAGACCGTATTCTTCTGCACAACTGAAAACTGAGTTGAGGGATTATTGTTTTCTTGAAATACTTAATTGTTGTGAATGTCTCAATATGATGGTCTGGTATAAAGTGTTTAAAACACATCCTGCAATGGGTGAGACAGCGTCTTTTGATGTATAGTTAATCTGTTATTTGTTCAGGATGTCGTCCTTTAAAAGCCTAGTAAGTGGTATCTTGAACAGGTTAATTTTTACTATCTATTACCTCTAGTGCTTTTTCCAGCACTACAAAAAATTCTTTTACCGCATTATTTCTCTTGATATTAGGCAATTTTTTCTTAATGATTATTTCAATTTCTTCATCAATAAATAGAAGCATCTCTTTGTTTTTACTGCTTTTAATTAACCATGGCTTTACCATCAGTAGCATATATTTTTGCGATAAGTGAAAGACTATTGCAGCAATTGTCGCTAAGCTGATTGCTGCTACCATTTGTTCTTTAAGTAAACAGTAAATTGAAAGCGAGTACAGTATAATGATTAACGTAATAAGAGAGATGTTCATGATTCGTAGGTATTGTAATAACAACTGCAACTGTGGTTGAAATTTAAGAATTTGTTGTCGGGTCATGTCTGTTTATTTTATATAGTTTATTGAGCTCTAATTTTGCTTAATTACGCATCAAAAGGTTATTGTCTACTGAGTTTCAGGGCTGATTTATTTCTATGCAAAACTTTCTTTTTAAATTCTTTCCAATCAATCGCACAGGGCGGGATTTTGTGGTGGGTGATATACACGGAATGTTTGGTAGTTTAGAGGAGTTATTGGAAAAAATCTCCTTCAATCCCAATAGAGACAGGGTATTTTCTGTTGGTGATTTAATAGACCGTGGTGATCAGTCGCATCGAGTGCTTGAGTTTCTTAATAAGCCTTGGTTTTCTTCTGTCATGGGGAATCATGAAAGTATGCTGCTTGACTCAAGAGTCTCTGCGCATAGTTTGCATAATTGGACAAAATATAATGGCGGTGGATGGTGGAAGAAGCTTTCTAAAAAAGCACAAGATGAAATTCATTCTAAAATTTCCAAGTTACCCTATTTATTTGAAATTGAAACGGCAATAGGAAATATTGGCGTTGCGCATGCCGACCTTCCTACAACAAGAAATTGGTCTGATATTGTAAGGACAATATCAACAGATGATGATCTGCAAAGTTATATTTTATGGTCACGCCAACGCCATAAAACTATGCGTCGCACAAATTCTACACATCCAATTGAGGGTGTAGAATTAGCTGTCATGGGGCATACGCCACATAAAGAACCCTTGCGTAGGGAAAATGTTTTTTATATAGATACGGGTGCAACGTATATTAATGATAGAAATCTAGGCAGTCTTACATTGTTGCAAATCCATCCAACACTGAAAGTACACCAGTACTCAACCTATACCAATGATCTTCAGTGCCTGAGCTAAGCATCTTGCTGATTTAGTTAAGCACGTAACTTATCACGCACGGTATAGGCGTAATTCAACATATCATTGTCACTCAATTCATCACGAATAAAACATTCATTCAAACGATAAATAATCTGCGATAAAAACACTTCTTCCTTATCTTTGCCTTTGGCAGAACCGACACCATCACCTGGTTCTAAACCATATTCAGTGCTGTTTTCTCCAAGCTTTAAATCCTGTTGACGAATTTTAGACAAGCGATAATGGCTTAACTCCACACTACTCAAGTCAATCGCATCTTCTTCAATTGCGCTTTCTCGTAACATCGGGCGCAGGTTTCGCGCGTACAAACTCAGCTTTTCTAAGTCCTTATCGTCATAATCAACAATCTGCGACATAAATTCATAAAAGCGTGTGAATGAGCCTAAGTCCTTTTTAAATATCTCCAGTTCGTCTTTCGCTTGTTGGGCTACCAACTTAAAGCGGGAC
>JAGLBQ010000250.1 GCA_023146675.1 Cocleimonas sp.
TTTATTTTCCAGTTATTTTGATTGCTTTGATGTTGAATATACTGGGTGACAATCTCAAGCACTTTATCGACTGCTTCAGGGGCATTTTCTAATTGTTTTAAAATAGCCTTCTGCTTTATTGTCTTTTGTGGAGCATCTGGCTTTGTTGATGTGGCTTGTTGTAGCTGTTTTTCAGTCTCGATAACATGCAAAGCACGTAGTGAGGCGGGTAATGGTGTGTTATCTAGCAATACTGGAATGATGGTCTTGCCCAGCGCAATCGCTGTATTCCATTCAAGTGTTACAAAGCTCGAAGCTTGTGCCTCTACCGACCAGAAGAGGATAAAACTATCCTGCTGATCAATCGCCTCACCCAAACGCATTGGCCAGAACTCCCCTGCACGCAAAGCGTTTTTATCTCGCCAGACTTGCAAGCCCGCATTTATTAATGCCTGCTCATAAGGGAGAACCTGTTGCAGGTTTTTACTGGAGTAGCTAAAGAAGCTTGATTGCATATTATTCCTATTTTCTAATATTCTGACTTTTTCTACAAAACAAGGTATTCATTTTGCTAGACCTATAATCATACTTCCTAAAAATCAACACGAATTAAAGGGGCTGAGTCAATTGATATTCCATTCATATGAGGCTGATATTACCCTCTATAATAGAAATATCAGCTTCATGAGTGATAACAGACTTTATTAAGAATATAATCAGGATCTTTTTAAATAACTGTACTTTACTATTCAGGAATACAAAATATGTCAGAAAACACAGATTGTCCTTTATGCTCGACAAAAGATATGGTTATTGAAAATGATCAAGGGATAGAAAACGAGCTTGCTTATGCGCTCACTGATACTAATCCCGTTAGCCCTGGTCATTGTCTGATTGTTACGCGTCGGCATGTGGCTGAATTTTTTGACGCAACTAAGGAAGAAAAATTAGCGATATTTGATTTGATTGATGAAATGAAAGTGATCATCGACAAAAAGCACAATCCAGATGGCTATAATATCGGGGTGAATATTGGAAAGGCGGCGGGGCAATCGGTGCCACATATTCATATTCATATGATGCCACGCTATACAGGGGATATTGAAAATCCAAGAGGCGGAGTACGTGGGGTGATCCCTGCTAAACAGAAGTACGAATAGGGTAGTCGTAAGGTGGGGATTACTATACCCTTAGTTTACACTTTTGTAGCCCGTATGAAGTTTACGTAATACGGGATAGCGCGTTGCTACGAGCTCCCGTATTCTGCTTAGGCTGCATACGAGCTACAGAAACTGTCAACTGACATATAAAGGATACCTAATTATTCATAATCTCATCAAGACTTGGGTCAGCACCTACTTTTCCACCCAATGAAATCTCTTCATCAGATGCGTCTCTAATGCTTAGCACTTCAAGCTTAAAAACAACTTCTCTCCCACACAGTGGGTTATTGCCATCAACGGTTAGGCTCTTATCGTCAAAGCGTGTAACAATAAAGTTTTTAGGCTCGCCTTTGGAGTTTTCCATTGTAATAGTCGTACCCACTTTGTGAAATTCTTCGGGCACATTTTCTATTTTATCCGTAAAAACTAAAGATTCATCTCTAGGACCATACAATCTGTCGCAGTCTATTGGCACTTTAATAATATCGCCGACAAATCTTCCTTCTAGTTGGTTGGTAGCCTCATCTGACAACATGGATTCAGTACCATGAACATAAGCTACGGGATACTCGATTGAAGTAAAAACATCTTCTGTTTTTTTATCAACCACTTCATATCGAAGCTCTACTAATTTGTTCTTTTCAATAAATTCTTTCATAATATTTTAGAAAAGCGTTGCACCAAAAATTTTAATTTCATCATTTTCATAACCCAAAACCAATCGCCCTAACCATTCGCCAGGCTTTTTCTTATTGGTTTGCTTATAAATAACCGTCACATGCTCCCCACGACGAATCATCCCAAGGTAATCATATTCTTTAGATAGATTTTTAGTTAGCTCACTTTTAGCAAACTGCTTACCTATCTCTACTTCATTTGCTGCAAGCTTCATTGCAGAAGAAAAATTACGTGTAAATGCACCGTAGTTTTTATTATTAGAGTATTTTATAAGATCATCCCAAAAAGGATGTGCTGCCTCTAAAATTTCTTCATCTGTTTTTTCAATAATATTCATTCAAGATTCTCCATCCTGAATCCGTGCGGCCGATATCCATAAAAAGTACACGAATTTAGGTTTACATAAAAAAAAAGACCAACAATTAATATGCTGGTCTTTTTTCTCAATTCAAATAAAAAGTTAACTTTTTATTTGCCTTTTTTACCTTTTGCTTCTTCTTTCTCGTCTTTCTCATCAACTAAATGATAAAGAGGAGCTTTTTGCATCGTGTACGCACCTGTTTCAGGGTCACGATGAGAAACGGTTAGTACATGCCAATCTTCATCATCCAAGTTCATCGCATCGCCACGGTAGTAGTAACCAGGCCAACGAGTTTCTTTACGGAATAAAGTATGTTGGAATACACTTTCAGAAGTAAGGAAACGATGCTTTAATTCCCATGCGCGTAATAGCTCATGAATATCTTCAGCAGCAATCTTCTCTAGATCTTCTTCGAAAATTTTCATTTTCTTAAGACCGATATTAAGAAGCTTTTCGTTGGTCATGTAGTTCACACCAAAACCAGCACAGTACTCATCCATCATCTTCTGTAGACGGTCAAGCCCTTGTCTTGGGTTGATGTAGTTTGGATTAACTGAACCAGCAACGATGTCATTACGACCCACTGTATACGTATCCAATGGCTTGTAGATTTTTTCTTTAAATTCTTCAAGCTGCTTATCAGAAACAGTAATGCCTTTTGCTTTACCATCATCAATATACTTACATGCTGCTTTTGCCGCTAAACGTCCTTCAGTGAATGAACCAGAAGAGAATGCATGTGGCGTTCCGCCAACAGCATCACCTGCTCCAAACAGACCTTCAACAGTCGTCATACGGTTATAGCCCCAGAAGTACTCATCAGGAGATACATCTTCAGGACCTGAACACCATGCGCCACAACCTGTTGCATGTGAACCCATTACGTAAGGCTCAGATGTTGTTAATTCTGGATTCTCGTGCTTAGGATCAACATCAGTAGCCGCCCAAAGAACTGCTTGACCAACGGTCATTCCTAAGAAGTTGTGCCAGCCAATCTCTTCTAAATGCGGATCTTGGAATGCTTCCATTGTTACCATGTGAATCGGACCGCGACCCGCTAACACTTCGTTAATGAAGGCATGGTTACGTAAACACGTTGGAATTGGCTTATGTGAGAAATGTTGATTTTCCGTATCAAGATACGCTTTACCAACCATTTTCTCTAATGCTGGGAACCACTTTGACTCATACTCTTCACCATTACAGTTTTGAGTGTATGTCTTAAGATGCAAGAAGTAAGCGCCAACAGGACCGTAACCGTCTTTAAAACGAGCTAGTACGATACGATTTTCCATCTGCGTCATTTTTGCGCCAGCACCGATCATAAGACCGTATGCAGAACCCGATGACCAAGGTGCATACCATACACGACCTGCGCCTTCACCCACTGAGCGAGGCTTAAAGATGTTAGAAGCACCACCAGCACCAACAATAACTGTCTTTGCTTTGAATACGTGGTAATTACCTGTACGTACATTAA
The DNA here is from genome assembly GCA_023146675.1 of Cocleimonas sp. Classification (GTDB taxonomy): domain Bacteria; phylum Pseudomonadota; class Gammaproteobacteria; order Thiotrichales; family Thiotrichaceae; genus JAGLBW01. The sequence goes on from JAGLBQ010000250.1 coordinate 3,662, forward strand.
AACCTACAGCGCCAGCAACACGATTTTCTTTAGACTCATCCATTAATAGGTGAGTAACACAGATACGGTTGAATACTTTGTCTGCTGATTTCTTTGCAGCTTCTGCAACGATTGGCTTATATGACTCACCATGAATCATGATCTGCCAGCGTCCTTCACGCAGGTAAGAACCTTTTTCACAGTTAGGAGTGCGCATAATTGGCAGTCCCCACTCTTCAAATTGGTGAACAGCCGAGTCTACGTGACGCGCCATATCAAAGGCTAAATCTTCACGAACCATGCCCATTAAATCCATACGTGCATAACGTACGTGATCTTCTGGGTTGTTCTCACCAAAGCGAGTACCCATGTAACAGTTGATTGCGTATAGACCCTGAGCTACAGCACCAGAACGGTCGATATTTGCTTTTTCAGCAATAACGATCTTCTTGTCCTGACCCCAATATCTAGCTTCCCATGCTGCACCAGTACCACCAAGACCTGCACCTGCAACTAAGACGTCAATATCGTCTTCTATGATCGTTTGATAACCCATTAGTAGTACACTCCTGCTTTCAATTTCTGACCATTCGACTCAAGCGTATGTAAGCTATCCTTGCCATCTTTATCAAGACGAATATATTTAGGCTCATTAAATAGTAACTCACTATCACGCATTTCTTTGCTAGGAGCAGCTTCACTTGCAAGATCTGGGTGATACTTACCCCAGGGCTTCGTAGTGATAGGTGCTAATAGCTCCATATCTTTTTTGCCGTTACGGAACTTAATGCGCCAAGCAATGGTTCCCTTCTCTTCATCACGTACTACACGTACACCATGTCCAAGCGGAGCAAAGTCTGCGTAACCACGTACATCAATAGCGTGATGTGGACATGCTTTTACACAGGAGTAACACTCCCAACACATGTTAGGTTCAATGTTATAAGCACGACGATTTACTTTATCAATGTGCATGATGTCAGATGGACAAATATCGACGCAATGTCCACAACCATCACAACGAGTCATATATACAAAAGTAGGCATATTATTTCTCTCTTCTAGTAATTAGTTAATTAAAGGTTAGTAATGGCGAGGCGCTTCACGCTTGATGCCAAGTCCCATATTCTCTGGATTCTTACCCATATACTCTGGGATATCAGGAAACTTGTCTTGTACTTCAGCACTGGTTAGATCGAAATCAGTCGGTAGACCTTCTCTTGAACCATCAGCCTTAGTAACACGCTTCTGGAAAGCAGCCGCTGGCTTGAAGAACATATGTGCAAACTTTGACCACAACACACCACCAAATAACACGGTGCTAAATGCAATAAAGATAACAAAAAATAGCGTTGCGCCTGTAATAGACCACAAAAGTGCAAAAACTGATGTACCAAGAAGAGAAACAATAAATAGATCAGCACGTGCTACTTTATACCAAGGATTACCTTCAGCAGTAACATCAGCACGAATACCAAACCAGAACCAAGACCCGCCCGCAGCAAGACTTAGCGCACCTAGATGCCAAAGTAGAGCGATGATGCCCGAATCTGTTTGTGAGAAAATCATAATTGCAGTGGTAACAACAAAAACAATAAAACCATACATCGTCATCAAGTGAGACATTCTACGTTGTTGGTTAGAGAACTCAGAAGATGTTAATACTTCATTAGTGACTGTTTTAATAATGAGAGATGTTTTCTCTGCACTAGTAACAGTACGGGTAGCATTTTTCTTAGCTTTTTCTGCATTCTCAAAAAAGTATTGGGCACTTTTTTTATGAAGCAAGTCTAAAATCGTACCACCGACAACCAAAAGAAACATTAAAATGACATAAAATATCATCATTGTAGGAGTTATGGACAAGGACTCTTGGAGTCCAAGAAAGGGATTAGTCATTAAGTGCACCTCAGCTAGTAATTTATTTAGTAACGGAGGGGGATACTGAATCATTGCTAGTTGTAATTCAACTCAACAAATTGTTTATGCGCATAAGTATTATTAATGCGATTAAATTGACAACAATATACTACCTGAACGGGATAGAAGCATTATGACAACGATCAATCCCTTTTTTTTAGAT